>NZ_JBRUDG010000006.1:0-77946 GCF_053203725.1 Streptococcus porcorum
AAATAGCGAAGATTTTGTGATATACTAGTCATGAGAAGATTCCTTTTTGGTGAGTGGTGGTACTCTTATCATATCAGGGAATCTTCTTTTTGACTTCTAGAAGTCTCACATCTATTGTAACGCTACAGGACGGCGTGTATGAACATCTTGCAAATATTTTAAAAATTAGATATAATGAGATTGTTTAAAAAATATCCTGTAGGAGAAATACAATGTTGACTCGTTCAAGACATCGTCAGGAAAAGAATAGAGGGTCTCGCAGTTTATCTTTGTTCAATATATGCCTGTTGATATTTTATATGTTACTAGCTAGCTTAGCTACATTTATAATGTTAACTTATAAAATTTTAGATATTGAAAATTTAAATTTGATAATAGTAGCTATACTTTTAGGGATAGGTACTATCTCTTTGGTTTTTATTTTATTCAAAAAATTTAAAATTTTTACAACAATTATTTTAGTACTAGGCCTTATAGTGACTGGTCTAATGATCTATGTATCAAGAACAACTATTGATGCATTAGATAGAATGAATCAAACAGCATCTGTGTCAGAGTATGAGATGACCATCGTTGTTCCTAAAGATAGTACTATCAATAGTGTGGCAGATCTTACATCAGTCTTAGCACCGACAGACAATGACCAGGCCAATCTTGATGCTCTTGTTCAAGATGTTGAGACAAAAGAAGGTAAGAGACTGTCCTTAGACAAAGTAGAATCTTATCAAAAAGCCTATGAAAATCTTTTGACAGATTCAAGTAAAGCCATGGTATTGAATAGTGCTTATGCTAATCTTTTGGAGTTGACCTATCCAGATTATGCTGATAAACTCCGTACGATTTATACCTACAAGATTGAAAAGGAAGTTTCCTCTGCTAAGGAGAATACTTCCTCAACAGATGTGTTTAATGTCTATATTTCAGGGATTGATACATATGGATCAATATCATCTGTCTCTCGTTCTGATGTTAATATCATTATGACGGTTAATCGCAAAACAAAGAAAGTTTTGTTGACGACAACACCACGTGATTCATATGTTAAAATTGCTGATGGCGGAAATGATCAGTATGATAAATTGACTCACGCTGGTATCTACGGTGTTGATGCCTCCATCCATACATTAGAAAATCTGTATGGTATTGATATTAATTACTATGCCCGTCTAAACTTCACGAGTTTCTTAAAATTGATTGACTTGGTTGGCGGAGTAGATGTGGTCAATAATCAAGAATTTACGAGTTTGCATGGTAACTATCATTTCCCAGTTGGGCAGGTTCATCTAGACTCAGATAAAGCCCTAGGTTTTGTACGGGAGCGTTATTCTCTTACAAATGGTGATCATGATCGCGGAAAAAACCAAGAAAAAGTAATTGCTGCTTTAATTAATAAACTAGCCTCTATTAACTCTATTTCAAACTACAATGCCATTATTGAAGGCTTATCAGATTCTATCCAAACGAATATGCCAGTGGATACTATGATGACTTTGGCAAATGCACAGCTTGATTCAGGTGGCTCTTATACTGTTGCATCTCAAGCTCTAGAGGGAACAGGAAGTACAGGAGAGCTGACTTCATATGCTATGCCAGGTGCCAGTCTTTATATGATGAAAGTTGATGATGCTAGCTTAGAGCAGATGAAAGCTAAAATCCAATCTACAATGGAAGGAAATTAAAATGATTGATATCCACTCTCATATTATATTCGGAGTTGATGATGGTCCTAAAAACTTAGATGAAAGCCTTGCTTTGATTGGAGAGGCTTATGCACAAGGTGTTAGGGTGATTATTGCAACCTCTCATCGTCGCAAAGGGATGTTTGAAACGCCAGAGGAAACCATTAAAGCTAATTTTGCAAAAGTTAGAGAGGAAGCAATTAAGAAATTTCCTGATTTAATCTTAGGCTTTGGTGGCGAGTTGTACTATACTAAAGAGTTATCTAGTAAACTTGAGAAAAAGCAAGTTCCAAGATTAAATTATACGCGCTATATTTTATTGGAGTTTAGTAAAGGAACACCTTGGCGCGAGATGCAAGAAGCCATTAATAATATCTTGCTTTTGGGAGTAACTCCAGTTATTGCTCATATTGAACGTTATGATGCCTTGGAGTTTCATAAAGAGCGTGTCTTAGAGTTGATTAGCAGAGGATGTTATACCCAAATCAACAGTAACCATGTTTTAAAGCCTAAGTTAATGGCAGACAAACATAAGGAATTTAAAAAACGGGCGCGTTACTTTTTAGAAAATGATTTGGTTCATTGTGTTGCAAGTGATATGCACAATCTTGACCAACGCCCTCCTTATATGAAAGCAGCTTTTGATACAATCGCTTCTGAGTATGGGCAAGAAAAAGCAGAAGAGTTGTTTAAAACAAATCCCCAACTCTTACTAGAAGATAAATTTATATAACATTATAGGAGATATTATGAAGGAACAAAATCCAAGTATGGAAATTGATGTGTTGTTATTGCTAAAAAAGTTATGGTCGAAAAAATTCTTAATTACCTTAGTGGCAGTATTTTTTGCAACCATTGCACTGTTAGTATCATTGTTTTTAATTAAACCAACCTACACCTCTACCACAAGTTTTTACGTTGGAAACCAAAAAGCTGCTGCTGAAAACGCCTTGACTGCTCAAGATTTACAAGCTGGAAGCTATCTTGTTAAAGACTATAAAGAAATCATTACGTCTAAAGATGTTCGTCAACAAGTCATTGATGAAGAAAAACTGAGCATGTCTGCAGAAGAGTTATTGGAAAAAATGACAGTAGATATTCCAGTTGATACACGTATTATTTCGATTAATGTCAAAGATGGGGACCCAAAAGAGGCAGCACGTATTGCAAATGCTTTGCGAGTTGTATCATCTGAAAAAATTAAAGCAGTCACAAAGGTAGATAATGTTGAAGAGGTCGATCCAGCAGAAGCACCGACTGAACCATCATCACCAAACATCAAGCGAAATGTTGCTCTTGGATTTTTAATTGGAGGCTTTATTGCTGTTGTGACGATTCTTGTAAGAGAAGTCCTTGATGATCGTATTAAGCGTCCAGAGGATATTGAAGAAGTATTAGGTTTACCGCTTATTGGTGTCGTTCCAAATACAGATAAGCTGAAATAGGAGAAAAAATGCCACAGTTAGAATTAGTTAGAAATAAGGCTTTATTAGCTAAGAAAGTAGAAGAGTATTTTAACTCGATTCGTACCAATATTCAATTTAGTGGGGCAGGTCTTAAAACAATTGTCTTAACGTCTGTACAACCTGGGGAAGGAAAGTCAACGACAGCTGCCAACCTAGCGATTTCGTTTGCCCGCGCTGGCTATCGTACCCTGCTGATTGATGCCGATGTGCGCAATTCAGTGATTTCAGGAACCTTTAAGCCGACGACTCGTATTCAAGGTTTGACGGCCTTTTTATCAGGAAATTGTGAGTTGTCTGAGGCTATTTGTGATACAACCGTTGAGGATCTGTATGTGATTCCATCAGGACATGTCCCACCAAATCCTACTAGTTTACTACAGAATGCAAATTTTGACGCTTTGATGTCAACGACTAAGCAACTTTATGATTATGTGATTGTTGATTCTCCTCCGATTGGTTTGGTGATTGATTCAGCTATTATCGCTCAGCGTTGTGATGCTTCCATCATTGTGACAGAAGCAAATGGAGTTAGACGTCGCTTTGTCCAAAAAGCAAAAGAGCAAATGGAACAATCTAATGCACAATTCCTTGGGATTATTTTGAATAAATTTGACTATACCCGAGATACTTATGGACAGTATGGACAGTATGGACAGTATGGACAAACTACAAAAAAGACAAAATCAAAAAATCGTCGAAATAAGAAAAAATAATAATCTGTAGGAAGGAACCTATATGTACACGGAATCATCGCTAAGGAAAATTTTTTATTTACTAGCTGATAGCTTAGCAGTTATCATTTCTTTCTATCTCCTGTCCCTTAGGTTCTCTTATGGATTTTTCAATAGCTGGAAATTTTTACTTCTCCAACTATTATTGACTCTTACGTTTACTATCTTATCTAATGATTATTCTTTAGCGCATAGACGACGCTTAAAACAAGAAATAGTTTATACCTTTACCTTTGCAGTCAAGTTGAGTACAGTTTTTATTGTTATTATCTTTTTGAGTCAATATATAGGAAAAACCTATGTGACACAACTCAGTCTATCTTATCTTTTGATTCAGTTTGTAGTTCAATTTATCTTAATTTTTTCTCTGCGCTACTTGTCAAGAAAAGCCTCAGATAATTTAACAACTAAGAAAAAGAAAATACTTTTTGTCACCAATTTTACGACTGATTTTCAGATGTTAAAATTATTGGAAAAAAATCATTATCAAGTAGTCGCGTATCTCAGTCAACATATTAGTGAATTAGTAAAAGAACCTATCTTACGCAATTTTGAAGAAGTTCAACATTTGTTACAGCATAATGAGATTCAAGAGGTCTTTATCGATAGCGATGCTAGACAAGAGTTTATTGAAGAACAAGATTTCTTTAATGCGATGGGAATTCCAGTATCTTTGAGCCTGTCAGAAGATAACTTATCAAGTGTGTTTGTACAACAATTAGGAAATATGACATTTGTGACAAGCGCTTTAAATAATGCAGATTATCGATTAGTCCTTTTAAAGCGTCTGATGGATATTATAGGCTCCCTTATAGGGTTGATTTTGACGGGTTTAGTAGCAGTGCTGATTTATCCAATTGTTCAAAAACAATCTAAAGGTCCCTTGATTTTTAAACAAAAACGGGTAGGGCAAAATGGAAAGATTTTTACGCTTTATAAGTTTAGAAGCATGTATTTAGATGCCGAAGAGCGCAAAAAAGAGTTAATGGCCCAAAATAATCTTGAGACAGATTTGATGTTTAAGATGGATCATGATCCACGTATTTTTCCATTTGGCCAAAAGATTAGGGACTGGTCCTTAGATGAGCTTCCTCAATTTTTAAATGTCCTGAAGGGAGATATGTCACTTGTTGGGACAAGACCTCCAACACTTGAGGAATATCACAAGTATGAATTACATCATTTTAAACGTTTGGCTGCAAAGCCTGGTATTACAGGGATGTGGCAAATTTCGGGACGGAGTAATATCACTGACTTTGAAGATGTTGTCAAGCTTGATCTTTTTTATATTAAAAATTGGTCTGTTTGGCTAGATATCAAAATTCTATTGAAAACAATAGGAGTCGTTTTGAAACGAGAAGGAAGTAAGTAAAATCCTATTTACTTCTTTTATAACATATTGGTGACTATATGAAAAAAAATAACTCGGTCAAGATAAATTTCATTATGAATTTTATTCTAACTATATCAAACTTTATTTTTCCCTTGATTACCTTTCCGTATGTATCTAGAGTGTTAGGGGCTGAAGGAGTCGGAACCGTTACGTTTGCGGCCTCTATAGTTAACTACTTTTCAATGGTAGGTATGCTTGGTATACCAACTTATGGTATTAGAGCATGTGCTAAAGTTAGAGATGACAAAGAAAAGTTAGACAAGACCGTCCAAGAAATTGTTTTGCTAAACAGTATCGTGATGTTTATAGCTATTATGGGTTTAGTTTTGACAGTAGCCACCATAGGTAAATTGGAGTCAAATAAAGCGCTATATCTGATTTTATCTTCCACTTTGGTTTTCAATGTTCTTGGTGTTGATTGGCTTTATCGCTCCTTGGAACAATACAGTTACATTACGATTCGTTCCATCATCTTTAAAGTGATCTCGATGGTGGCCTTGTTTCTATTTGTTCGTCAGTCTGATGACTATCTCGCTTATGCAGCAATAACGGTGTTGGCTGGTGTTGGATCGAATTTGATGAACTTTATCAACCTTCGAAAATTTGTTAATCTCAAACCTATTGGTCAACTAAATCTTAAACAACACCTTAAACCGACCCTATCGTTCTTTATGCTTAACATTTCAACAACGATATATGTCAATGTTGATACAACAATGTTAGGTTTCATCAAAGGTAATGATGCTGTAGGATATTACTCAGCTGCTACAAAATTAAAACAGATATTAGTTAGTATTGTTACGTCGCTGGGTACGGTTTTATTACCACGTCTGTCCTATTACTATGAAGCTGGGAAATATGACGAATTTAAATCTCTGGTTCAAAAAGCTCTAAACTTTGTTTTTGTGATAGCACTTCCGATAGTGGTTTATTTTACCTTAATCGCAAAACAAAGTATCCTATTTTTATCCGGGAGTGACTTTTTACCGGCAACACCTCCGATGCAGTTGATGATGCCAACCGTTTTATTTATCGGTTTATCAAACCTTATGGGAATCCAGGTGCTAGTACCTACCAATCATGAAAATGTTGTTGTCAGATCAACTATAGTTGGAGCGATTATAAACATTCTCGTTAACTTGTTTGCAATTCCTTTATTTGGTCCATCAGGAGCTGCCTTTGCATCAAGTGTTGCAGAATTTAGTGTGGCTTTGCTACAGCTCTACTTTTTAAGGGAGTTAATACTACCATTATTTGCAAAAGTATCTTATTTTAAACTAGTTGCTGGGGTATTGTTAGGTGGTGTGGTCACTATCTATCTGCTAAATGTACTAAATATGGGGCCGTTTTTGATGTTAGTTATTACAGGGGCTTCTTTTTTTAATTTATATGGCCTCGTTCTACTAGTAACTAAAGAACCATTACTAATGGAATTTATCAATTCGTTACTTATAAAATTTAAAAGGAGTTAATTATGTCTAACTACGATTATCTAGTTGTTGGAGCCGGTCTCTTTGGCGCAGTATTTGCCCATGAAGCAGCCCAAAAAGGTAAAAAAGTCAAGGTGATCGAGAAGCGTGATCACATAGCTGGTAATATCTATACAAAAGAAGTAGAAGGTATTCAGGTTCATGAATATGGAGCACATATTTTCCATACTTCTGAAAAGGAAATCTGGGACTATGTCAATCAATTTGCAGAGTTCAACCGCTACACTAATACGCCAGTTGCCAACTACAAAGGTGAGATTTACAATCTTCCATTTAACATGAATACCTTTAACAAACTTTGGGGAGTGGTAACCCCTGCTGAAGCAGAAGCGAAAATCGCTGAGCAGCGTGCAGTTTTGGGTGGAAAAACTCCTGAAAACTTGGAAGAACAAGCAATCTCATTGGTTGGTACAGACATCTATGAAAAATTGATCAAATCATATACTGAGAAACAATGGGAAAAACCATGCACGGAATTGCCTGCATTTATTATCCGTCGTTTACCTGTTCGTTTGACTTATGATAACAACTATTTCAACGACACTTATCAAGGTATTCCAATTGGTGGTTATACTCAGATTGTTGAAAAAATGTTGGATCATGAAAATATCGATGTGGAAACAAATGTTGATTTCTTTGCCCATAAAGCAGAATACTTGGCAAGTTATCCCAAAATTGTCTTTACAGGTATGATTGACGAGTTCTTTGATTACGAACTGGGTGAATTGGAATATCGTAGCCTTCGTTTTGAAACGGAAGTCTTGGATATGGAAAACTACCAAGGTAACGCGGTTGTAAACTACACAGATAGTGAAACACCTTATACACGTATTATCGAACACAAACATTTCGAGTTTGGGATACAAGAAAAAACTATTATTACCCGCGAGTATTCTAAGACTTGGAAACGTGGAGATGAGCCTTACTATCCAGTCAACAATGACCGTAACAACAAACTCTATACTGCCTACAGAGGAAAAACCAGAGGTTAAACCAGAAGAAAAGCCAGAGGTTAAGCCAGAGGAAAAACCAGAAGAAAAACCAGAGGTTAAGCCAGAGGAAAAACCAGAAGAAAAGCCAGAGGTTAAGCCAGAAGAAAAGCCAGAGGTTAAGCCAGAGGAAAAACCAGAAGAAAAACCAGAGGTTAAGCCAGAGGAAAAACCAGAGGAAAAACCAGAAGAAAAGCCAGAGGTTAAGCCTGAAATTGCTAAAAAATCAACAACAGAAGTAACAAAAGCAGAAATTAACGCTGCTTATAACAAAGTCTTAACAAGACATGCGACGAATGCAGTCTTAAAAGAGAAAAAACAGGTTGCTTATCAAGCAGAACTTCCAAAAACTGGTGAAGACAGTACAGCTATCTACTCATTGATTGGACTATTTGGCTTTGGATTGGCTGGAAATCTAATTAAAAGTAAGAAGAGAAAAATATAGTGTCATTTTTATAGAGTTTTTGAGGTTCTACGTTATTCATAGTAGGACGATGAACTGCTAACATATAGCTCATTGTCAACTTGTAGTGGGTAGATGAAAAGCTAACACCTAGAGAGGACGAAATTCGTTCTCTCTCTCTTTCTTTATGTTTAAGGTAATCAAAATGCGTTTCTTAAAGTTTTTAAAGTTCCTGAATCAAAAGGTATTTCGCTTAATGACTTTGATGAGATTGTTAGTAGCTTCTAACTTGGCGTTAGAATAAGGCAACTCTAGGGCATTCAAAACCTTTTCCTTATCCTTTAGAAATGTCTTAAATACTGTCTGGAAAATAGGATTAACAGTGGCTATTTCCTGTTCGATGAGTTGGAAGAAATGACCTGAATTTTTCTCTTGGAAATGGAATAAGAGAAGTTGGTAGAGTTCATAGTGTTGTCTTAACTCATCCGAGTAGGACAGTAGTTTTTCTAGGATTTCTTTGTTAGTCAAGTGCATCCGAAACATAGGGCGATAAAATCGTTTATCATTGATTTTACGGTTATCTTGTTGTATCAATTTCCAGTAGCGTTTCAAAGCTCGGTATTCCTGCGATTTTCTATCAAGTTGATTCATGATTTGGATGCGGACATGGTTCATAGCACGACTAAGCTGTTGCACAATGTGAAAGCGGTCGAGTACAATTTTTGCATTCGGAAATAGTTGTCTAGCCAATTTGTAGTAGGGACTAAACATATCCATAGTAATGACTTTGACGCGATTTCTAACCTTTCTAGGATAACGTAGAAAGTGGTTTCGGATGGTTGCTTGAGTTCTTCCGTCCAGAATGGCAATGACGTTTAGGGAGTTGAAATCTTGTGCGATAAAGCTCATCTGCCCCTTTTTGAAGGCATACTCATCCCAGCTCATCACCTCAGGTAAGGTATTCCAATCCGTTTCAAACTTGAAGTCATTGAGTTTTCGAATAACTGATGATGTTGAGATGGATAGCCGGTGTGCGATATGTGTCAATACTTGATTTTCGATGAGCAATTGGGCGATTTTCTGGTTAACAGCAACGGAGATTTGGTGGTTCTTCTTAACAAGAGGAGTTTCAGCGACCGCTATTTTCCCACATTCCTTGCACTTGAAACGACGCTTTCTAAGTCGGATAAGCAAGGGATAGCCAGCAGTTTCTAGGTAGGGGATTTTAGAGGCCTTCTGGAAGTCGTATTTGACCATTTGTTCCTTGTAGGAAGGGCATTTAGGGGCTGTGTAATCCAAGCGACCGTGGAGTTCTAAGTGAGTTCCCCTATCGAATTCATCAGTGATAAGGATATTTTGGTATTTAATTCTAAGAAAATTTGTGATAAGATTTAGTTGTTCCATGTGAGTCTTTCTAATGTCAGTTTCGTCGCTTTTCATTATAGGTCATATAGGACTTTTTTCTATACTCAAAAAGGCTCTATAATCTCCATAGTGGTTTTACCCACTACAGAAATTATAGAGCTCTTATTTGTTAAGTACTTCTTGTGTTTTAGCGTAGTTGGCTTCAACAGCTTCTTTTTCAGCTTTCCACCAGTCTTGGTTATCAGTGTACCATTGAATAGTTTCTTCCAAACCTTGAGAGAAGTCGGTAAACTGTGGTGTCCAGCCAAGCTCATCACGAAGTTTACTTGCATCAATCGCATAGCGCAAATCGTGTCCTGCACGGTCAGTCACGTGATCATAAGCATCTTTTGGTTGACCCATTTTTTCAAGAATCAATTCAAGCACTTCTTTATTGTTCTTCTCACCGTCAGCACCGATTAGGTAAGTTTCACCCATACGGCCTTTTGTCAAGATTGCCCAAACACCAGTCGAATGGTCATTAGTGTGAATCCAGTCACGAACGTTTTTACCTTCACCGTAAAGTTTTGGTTTGATTCCTGCCAAGATGTTGGTGATTTGGCGTGGGATAAATTTTTCGATGTGTTGGTATGGACCGTAGTTGTTTGAACAGTTTGAAATCGTTGCTTTGACACCAAACGAACGCACCCATGCTTTAACAATCAAGTCTGAAGCAGCCTTGGTTGACGAGTATGGTGATGATGGGTTGTAGTTGGTTTCTGCAGTGAACTTCTCACCTGGACCGTCACCATGACCTGGCAAATCTTCACGCAAAGGAAGGTCACCGTACACTTCGTCAGTTGATACATGGTGGAAACGGATGTCGTATTTACGAGCCGCTTCAAGAAGAGTGTAAGTACCGATAAAGTTGGTATGGATGAAAGGACTTGGATCATTGAGAGAGTTGTCGTTGTGGCTTTCTGCCGCATAGTGAACAATGGCATCTGCCTTAGCAGCCAATTTGTCAACCAATTCAGCATCTGCAATATCACCAACAACAAGCTCCACACGGTCACCAAGGATGGATTCGATGTTGGCTCTATTCCCAGCGTAGGTGAGTTTATCCAAGACAGTTACATGAACATCTGGGTGATTGTTATAAACATAGTGTACGAAGTTTGAACCGATGAAACCAGCGCCACCAGTTACGATAATGTTTTTAAATTGAGACATTTTTTTCTCCGAAAAGTTTTTCTTTTTTTAATAGTTTCCTTAGGTAGTGAGGACTAGCATCTTTCATCTATGAGTCCATAGATTCCCTAGCTCCTCAGCAAAACTCAAGAGCTTATCCCGACGGCGATCACACATGGAGTATCTCGCTCATCTCAGTAAGCATCTTTTAAAAAGGAATTAATAAATTACAAATCTTCTTTTTTCAATGGTTTCACATCTTTTAAAAGCGGATGGTTTTTATCTGCTTCTGAAACTTCTGCTTCTGCTAAGTTTTCCCATTTGATGTCAAGGCTAGGGTCTGCGTAGTTAACAAAAGCATACTTAGGTTTGAGTTCTAAAGCCCAGTAATCATTAACGAGATAACTATAAGCTACCTTATCAGATAAAACTTGGAAACCATTTGCCACACCACGTGGTACAAAAATCCCCTTTGACGCATCGATAATGGCTTGGTAGGTATTTCCAAAAGTATCACCTTCACGAAGATCAACCCAAGTTCCAAGGACTTTTCCTTCGTCGGCTACTGAGATGTACTTGTCCCATGGCTCTGCATGAAGTCCACGAAGAACATTTTTACGAGATAAGGAAACATTATTTTGTAGTTTGCCTTCTGCGAAAAAGCTCTCTGGGAAACCAAGTGGAAGCATTTTTTCCTTTTGAAAGTTTTCTTTAAACCACCCACGGTTATCACCATGGACTGGAATATCGAACTCCAACATCCCTGGGATAGCTTCTACTGGACGAGCGGCTAGTGTTTTACCAAAAAAGTTCTCTGTCATTAGGCTTCTCCAATCAAACGGAGCAAATATTGTCCGTATTCATTTTTCTTAAGCGGTTGTGCTAGCTCAAGCACCTGTTCTTTTGTGATGTAACCCATGCGGTAGGCGATTTCTTCAAGGTTAGCGACTTGAACATTTTGCAAGCGTTGAACTGTTTCGATATACTGAGCAGCCTCCAAAAGACTTTCATGCGTACCTGTATCCAACCAAGCAAAACCTCTCCCCATAAGTTCAACAGATAAATCACCACGGTCTAGATAAGCTTTGTTGACATCAGTGATTTCAAGCTCTCCACGTGGAGATGGCTTAATATTTTTAGCAATCTCTACAACATCATTATCATAGAAGTACAAACCAGTAACTGCATAATTTGAACGAGGGTGTTCGGGTTTTTCTTCGATAGAGATCGCATTCATCTCCTCATCAAACTCGACCACACCAAAGCGTTCTGGGTCTTTCACTTGATAACCGAAGACTGTTGCACCAGTTTCCTTAGTTGCTGCACGTTGCAACATGTTAGATAAACCTGCCCCATGATAGATGTTATCTCCTAAAATAAGTGCCACACTATCATCTCCGATAAAGTCTTCACCAATGATAAAAGCTTGCGCTAGTCCATCTGGACTCGGTTGTTCTGCGTATTCTAAAGAAATCCCAAGTTCAGAACCATCACCTAACAGCTCTTTAAAGCGGGGCAAGTCTTGAGGAGTTGAGATGACCAATATTTCTTTGATCCCTGCCAACATCAGCGTTGATAGAGGATAATAGATCATCGGCTTGTCATAAATAGGCATCAACTGCTTTGATGCTGCACGCGTCAAAGGATACAAACGTGTCCCCGAACCACCTGCTAAAATAATACCTTTCATCGTGTCAAACACCTTTCAGTTTATATGATCATCTCATTATACCATTTTATTGAAAATTTATCATAAAAACAGGAGACGTTTTCAATAAAAATAAACTATAAAATCATATCTAGAGCTAGATATGAATACTGTAACACCTAAGAGCAATCCTCTAGATATTACTATTCAAAAAGAGTTAATCAATATGACTTTATTTTCAAAAGCTAGGAAAACTTTAAAAAATAGATTTTGATTGCCTTAAACAAAAAAAGGAGAGGAGCAATTTATGAGCCCACTGAAAAAGTCATCGTATGATGGCTTTTTTTGCTATACTAAAGATGAGGTGATGGTATGCTTAATAATCAGTTGACTTTAGATGTCAGTCCTTATTCTACTCTGTATTTGTTGTTCCTAAGACTCATTTTTTACGTCAGTTAACAGATCTATGTGATTTTAGCTTTATTTATGAAGAGCTAGAAAAGAATTATCATCCTGACTTTGGACGTCGTGCTTACTCTCCTATCATGATGTTCAAGTATCTCCTATTGAAAGACATCTATCAGTTGTCCGATGTAGATGTGATGGAGCGCTCCTATTCTGATATGGCCTTCAAATACTTTCTTGATTTAGCTCCAGAAGCCCCTGTTATTGAACCATCCTCATTGACTAAATTCCGAAAACTTCGAATCAAAGATGAACGGTTACTTGATTTGCTCATCACTAAATCCGTTCAGATTGCACTAGAGCTAGGCCTGATTAATAGTAACCTTCTCATTGTGGATGCGACACATACCAAAGCTCATTACAATCATAAAAAACCCCAAGAAGTCCTCCGAGAATGCTCAAAAGCCTTGCGTAAAACGATTTACCAGTATTCGGAAGATATCAAGACAGAATTTCCTAGTAAGCCTCAGGAAGATACTCTATTAGCTGAACTAAGATATACACAAGAATTAATATCCGTCCTTGAGAAGCATGACGAATTAACTGGAATACCAACTGTTTCACAAAAGTTTAATTACCTAAAAGAAGCTGTGGAGGACGACTTAGATCACTTGGAGTCCTCTGTTAAGGAGGATGCAAGAATTGGTCATAAGTTAGCGGATAGTTCCTTTTACGGGTATAAAGAGCATGAGCTATGACAGATGAAGGTATTATCACAGCCTGTGTTGTGACGTCTGGTGAAAAAAGTGATGGTCTTTTTTAGAAGAATTGTATCAAAAATCTAAGGAGAATGATGTAACAATTGAAGCTATTGTTGGAGATAAGGCTTACTCTGAGAAAGATAATATTCAATTCACCAAGAAAGAACGCGTCCATTTAGTCGCTAAGTTTCAAAAGGCTTTCGTAGGAAGGAAGATGAGTTTTTCTATAACAAAAGATGCAGGTCTTTTTGTTTGTCCTGAGGGACATATGGCAATAAGAAAGGCAAAAACAGGGCGAACGGCGGAAAAATATAATACTCAGGAAACTCACTATTTTGACATCCATCACTGTAAAACCTGCCCTTCAAAAGTGGGCTGTTATAAAGAAGGAGCAAGGACTAAAACCTATTCGATAACACTTAAGAGCGATGAACATTTCTTTCAGAAGAGGTTTCAGGAAACACCCTATTTTAAAGAAAAGGTGAAACATCGCTACAAGATAGAAGCCAAAAATGCGGAACTTAAAAATAGACATGTTCTTGATGTGGCTAGAGCATCAGGTCTTTTCAACATGGAGTTGCAAGCAGCCACAACCATATTTGTGGTAAATATGAAAAGGATTATGGCCCTAATCAACCGAAAATAGGAAAAAGTAAAGAGGAATCTATCCAAGCAGGAGATAGATTCCTCTTTTTTTATTTTAGTTGAACAGTAGAGCTTACTTTTTCAGTGAGCTCCGAAGTTCATCCTATCTAGGTGTTAGCTCAAATAAGAAAAAGGCAGATTTTCTGTCTTTTTTCTTGCCATAAGATATAAAGTATGATAGTATAATAATGTTGACTATATGCACATCCTGTGCAACCGCACGACAATCGTCACTAAGTAGAGTCATCTCACGATTTTAGGCGAGTCTTCACACGAGATTTATCTCAATTATTTATATTTTTATAGGAGGTGCATAATGAGCACATACGCAATCATTAAAACTGGCGGTAAACAAGTTAAAGTTGAAGTAGATCAAGTTATCTACGTTGAAAAACTTGATGTTGAAGCAGGAGCAGAAGTAACTTTTGATCAAGTTGTTCTTGTTGGTGGTGAAAAAACAGTTGTAGGTACACCACTTGTTGAAGGCGCTACTGTTGTTGGAACTGTTGAAAAACAAGGAAAACAAAAGAAAGTTGTAACTTACAAATACAAACCTAAAAAAGGTAGCCACCGTAAACAAGGTCACCGTCAACCTTATACAAAAGTTGTTATTAAAGCTATCAACGCTTAATAACACGTGGAATACTTAGTATTTCAGTTAGATAAGTTTACTTATCACACCAAATTAACTACGAGAGGAAATTGAGATTATGTTAAAAATGAATCTTGCTAACTTGCAACTTATGGCCCACAAAAAAGGTGGAGGTTCAACATCAAACGGACGTGATTCACAAGCTAAACGCCTTGGTGCTAAAGCTGCTGATGGTCAAACTGTAACAGGTGGATCAATCCTTTACCGTCAACGTGGAACACACATCTATCCAGGTGTAAACGTTGGTCGTGGTGGAGATGATACACTTTTTGCTAAAGTTGAAGGTGTTGTTCGTTTCGAACGTAAAGGACGCGATAAAAAACAAGTATCTGTTTACCCAATCGCTAAATAAGTCTGAAAATGGCTTAACAATAGGCTTTCCGAGATTTCGGAAGGCCTGTTTTTTTGTTTTGATACCCATTTTGCTACCTATATTTTAAAAAATGCGAGTATGGACACCCCTTATGGTTTGATAGGATACTGATATGTTTCACTATTTTCAGATAATAATAATTCTAAAATGGTTGGAAATCGGTCATTAACTTGAGATTTTTGCTATAATATAGCAATAAAATGAAGTTAGGGAGTTAAAAATGCTAGAAGCAAAAGAGATATCTGTTTCTTATGGAAATAAGAGTATCATTAATCGTTTATCGGTGTCGCTTCCTATGGGACAAACAACAGCTATTATTGGGACTAATGGTTCTGGTAAGTCAACTTTGTTAAAGGCTTTAGCGCGCTTACATCCGTTAAGTCATGGAGAAATTGTCTTGGATGGTCGAGATATTCAGAGTTATCAAACAACGGAGGTTGCTAAGCGACTGGCGATTCTTCCTCAAAGTGCAAGAGCACCAGAAGGAATGACGGTTTTAGACTTAGTGAGTTTGGGGCGCTTTCCTCATCAAAAATTAACGCAATTACATCTCTCTTCGGAAGATTATGCACTGATTCGAGAGGTGATGACCATTACTAACGTTTGGGAATTAAGAGATGTTGCAGTGGATCAATTGTCGGGAGGACAGAGGCAAAGAGTTTGGATTGCTTTGGTTTTGGCACAAGACTCAGATATTATTTTACTCGATGAGCCGACTACTTATTTGGATATTGTCCATCAATACGAGATCTTGTCTTTGTTAAAAGATCTAGTGGAAAATCATGGTAAGACAGTGGTTTATGTTTTGCATGAATTAAATCAAGTGGCTCGTTTTTCGGACTATTTGATCGTGATGCAAGAAGGGAAGATTTTAACAGAAGGTGTGACTCAAAAGGTATTTGATAAAAAGATGATTGAATCAGCTTTTAAGGTTAAGGTGTCAATTGGGACAGATAGCTTTTCACAAACTCCCATGATTGTAGGTGTTGATTATTAAACAAAAATATTATTATGTAACATTTTTTATAGCTCTCCTTACGCTTACTGTAATATTTATCTTGTCAATGAAGTTTGGCAATAAAACTTATTTGATATCAGAACTATGGACAAACCCTATTATACAAGAGCTTCGTCTGCCGAGATTTTTGGCTAGTATCTTTGCAGCTTCTTTGATGGGCATATCGGGTCAATTGATGCAGATTATGACACAAAATCCTATTGCAGAAAGTTCAACCTTAGGGATTTCAAGTGGAGCGAGCTTATTTTTGGCTGTTCTAATGGCTTTAGGGTTGGGAACAGGCCTGATGTCTAGTTTGATTTTCGGTGTTTTAGGCGCATTTTGTAGTTTATGTTTAGTCTGGTTATTAACGCTTCGATCTGCTTTTCAGCCTATTAAGATTTTACTGGTAGGGACGAGTTTAGGGATGTTTTGTTCAGGACTTGCCAGTGGAATTGCCTATTATAGTAATTCGTCACAACGTTTTTTTATGTGGACAGTTGGTTCATTTTCAGCAGTCTCAAAAGAAAAGACCTTACTGTTGGGACTTTGTTTTTTTGTGGAACTAGGAGTGTGCTTTCTCTTTTCAAGGCAGATTAAATTATTATCTTTTGGGGAAGAATTGGCGACAAGTTTGGGATTAGATGTTATCAAGATGAGATGGATTTTGGTGCTTTTAATTGCCCTATCAAGTGGAGTAGTGGTTTCTACTGTAGGTGTCTTAGGATTTTTAGGGTTAATGATGCCTCATATGGCAAGAAGACTAGCAGGAGCTTCATTTGTGAAGACCTTATGGCTAAATATCCTGTTGTCAAGTGTTTTTTTATCTTTGGCAGATTTACTAGCACGGACCTTATTTTTACCTTACGAGCTTCCTGTAGGTGCACTGACCATGCTTTTAGGCGCCCCATTCTTTTTGTATTTAGTAGGACAAGTAGATAGGGGGATTAGGCGATGAAAAGGCGCTTTATTATTTTAGGGGTGACACTATTATTTTTAATTGGCTTTGATTTAGCCATTGGGGAAGTTTGGGTCAACCCATTGAATCTATTCCAGCTAAGTGATTTTGATCGCTTAATTTTAATCGAATTTCGACTTCCTCGCCTTTTGGCTGTCCTTATAGGTGGGATTGCTTTATCCTTATCAGGTTATATCTTGCAAAAAGTTAGTGTGAATCCGATGGTGGACTCTAGTATCTTAGGGATCAATGCAGGGGCAGCTTTTGGTCTAGTTTTGAGTTTTGTCTTGAGTGCTTGGTTGGCTGTGCCTTTTGCTCAAGCGCTAACCTATCCTTTTTGGGCAATCTTAGGTGCAGGTTTAGGATTTCTTTCTCTTTATTTTTTGGCATTGAGAAGAAACTTTTCTGGAGTTAAGTTAGTCTTGACAGGTGTGGCGATTACAGCTGTTTTTCAAGCCCTAATGACCTTGCTGCAACTACTATTAAATAGTTTTGATTTTCAGGCAGTTGTGCCATTTCTAACAGGGGATGTTTGGAATGCCTCTTATGACCTCTTACTCTTATTGCTTTTGTTGCTAGGAGTGTTAATTTTGATATTTTCTCGTTTTTTATCTCGATTGCGTTTAATAGAAATGGGAAAAGACATGGCAATTAGTTTAGGAGTAAACTATGATAGAGAAGTCAAAAAATTGGTCATTCTTTCAGTGATTTTCGCAGGCGTAGGTGTTGCAAGTGTGGGGAGTTTAGGATTTATTGGAATTATTTCAAGTCGTATCGCACAAAGTCTAGTTCCTTTTCGTCTCAAAGCGCAGTTGGTGATGCTAGCTTTAGTGGCTTCTTATTTGATGGTTATTAGTGATCTGGTTTCCAAAATGCTTCTTTTTCCAACCACTTTACCACTAGGCTTAGTGACCAGTGTGATTGGAGCACCGTATTTTATTTATTTAGTCTTAAAAAACTAAGGACAAAAAGTTCAGGATGGCTTTTTAGGATTCGTACACCCCAGTGTAGTAGTTGATTGGAGTGGGGGAGGTTTTTTGGTTAGTTGAGTTTTGTTCGATCTCCTTTTTGTAATGATTTCAATATGCGAGAAAGCCTATATTTCTATCTGATGATATGCTATAATTTTTCTATCACATTTGTGAAAAATAAAAGGTTAAAGGATGAAAACAATGAAACGTTTTTCAAAATATATATTAGGTCTGGCCTCACTATTAGTTTTGGCTAATGCAACGACAACTGCCCAAGCAGCAGAAACTCATAACTTTAAAGATTCAGCTGGTCGTACAGTCAAGATTCCAAATGATCTTGAGAAAATTGTAGTAGATACTTATCCTGATGAAGCATTGGCTTTGGGACAAAATGTGGTTGGAACAAGTCAATGGGATGCTGGAAACCCCTATATTAGTAAGGCACAAAAGAAAGTCTTAAAAGATCTAGGAGCGCCTATGAATGCAGAGAAAATAGCAGCTCAAAAACCAGATTTAATTGTGACCATTCAAAAAGATGAAGTGTCAAAATATGAAAAAATCGCCCCTACAGTTTATGTGGAGTACAATTCGATCAAAGGCTTAGATGAAACTTTGGACTATTTTGCTAAAGTTTATGATGCCCAGGATGCTAAGAAAACTTTCTTGAAAAAGTTTGATCAAGAAGCAGACAAACAAATCGCTAAACTGGAAAAAGCAGATATTACTCCAAGTGATACTACGATTTCACTGATTGAGTTGAGTGGGGATAAAATCTATGCTTATGGTAATAACTGGGCACGTGGTGGACAAGCTTTAACACGAGGTCTTGGATTTAAGCAAAGTAAAGGGATGCAAGCGCTATCAGATGGTGATGGTTGGAAAGAAATCAATGCTGAAAGTTTAGCTGATTTTGATGCGGACTATATTTTTGTTGACTTTGCTGAAGCAGATAAAGCGCAGTATGAAAAACTTCAAGAGAACCCAATTTGGCAAACACTTAAAGCCGTAAAAGCCAATCAAGTGGTAACAATGGACTATGCAGATGTTTATTACTATGGAGGTCCAATTGCTTCTAAAGCTTTGATGGGAAAATATACACAAGCTATTCTTGATTTGAATTAGTGTTTTGAAACGCTACCATTTGAGGTGGCGTTTTTCTTATCCTTTCCTGACTATCAAGAACGTTAAAATTTTGATATAATAAAAAGAGTTTATAGTGAAAGGTTAGTCGTATGAACATTCAACAACTCCGCTATGTCGTGGCGATTGCTAATAGCGGCACCTTTAGAGAAGCGGCCAATAAATTATTTGTCAGTCAACCCAGCCTTTCGGTAGCTGTGAAGGATTTGGAAAAAGAGCTAGGATTTGATATTTTTAAACGGACCACAACAGGGGCAGTACTAACAAGCCAAGGGATGGTTTTTTATGAAAAATCATTAGAGTTGGTCAAAAACTTTGATATGTTTGAAAATCAATATTCTCATCATAAAGAACATGGTCAGAAACAATTTTCGATTGCTAGTCAACACTATGACTTTCTTCCCCCTTTGATGACCGAGTACTCACGCCAGTTTCCTGAACACAAGGATATGCGGATTTTTGAGTCAACAACCGTTCAGATTTTAGATGAAGTAGCCCAAGGTTATAGTGACTTAGGCATTATCTATCTGAATCAACAAAATACCAAAGGGATTATTCAAAAAATGGATAAGCTTGGTTTGGAGTATGAAGAGTTGATTTCTTTTCAAACTCATATTTACCTCAAAAAAACACATGCGCTGTGTGAAAAGTCAGAGTTGACAATGCAAGACTTGGTGGGCTTACCAACGGTACGTTTTACACAAGAAAAGGATGCTTATCTTTATTATTCCGAAAATCTGATTGATACAACAGATAGTTCTCAAATTTTTAATGTAACAGATAGAGCCACTTTAAATGGTATTTTGGAGCGGACAAATGCCTACGCTACGGGATCGGGATTTTTAGATAGTGAGAGTGTTAATGGTATCAAAGTGATTCCATTGAAAGATGCCCATGATAACAAGATGGTGTATGTGAAACGTAGAGGAGTAACCTTGTCCACTTGTGCTAATCATTTTGTTGAGGTCATGACGACATATTTTAAAACTTATCAGCCATAGGAGGAGAGATGCGAAAAATTAGCTTCCCCATCATAGCCCTACTATTAGTAGCCATAGATCAAATCAGCAAATGGGCAACTGTAAAAAATATCAAGTTAGGTGAAATCAAAAGCTTTTTGCCAAACATTGTGAGTTTGACTTATTTACAAAATAACGGTGCAGCCTTTTCCAGTTTTCAAAATCAAGGTTGGTTTTTTATAGTGGTAACCGTGATTTTTTTGAGTGTCGCAGGTTATTATTTTGTTAAAAACATCAATGGTAATATCTGGTTTTTGATAGGTTTAACTTTAGTCATTTCAGGTGGAGTGGGCAACTTTATTGACCGTCTGCGACTAGGTTATGTGATTGATATGATTCATTTGGATTTTATCAATTTTGCAATTTTCAATGTGGCAGACTCCTATCTGACAGTAGGTGTTGCGATTTTGATGTTAGTATTATGGAGAGAAGATGATGGAATTAGTAATTAAAGATGCCGGTGTGCGTCTAGATAAAGCTTTGGCAGATTTAACAGAATTAACACGTAGCCAAGCTAATGAAGCGATAAAAAAAGGTGAGGTTTTAGTTAACGGAAAAGTTGTCAAAGCCAAGTATGCTGTTAAGGAAGGTGATGAAATTATCTATCACTTACCAGAAGAGGAAGTTTTAGAGATTTTAGCCGAAGATATTCCTTTGGAGATTATCTACGAAGATCAAGATGTCGCAGTGGTCAATAAGCCACAAGGGATGGTGGTTCATCCTTCTGCTGGACACACATCTGGAACTTTAGTGAATGCTTTGATGCATCATATCAAAGATTTGTCTTCAATCAATGGGGTGGTACGCCCAGGAATAGTTCATAGAATTGATAAGGATACCTCAGGCTTGTTGATGATTGCCAAAAATGATAATGCTCATCGTTCATTAGCGGCAGAACTTAAAGACAAAAAATCTCTCCGTCAGTACCTAGCCATTGTTCACGGCAATCTTCCCAATGATCGTGGCGTGATTGAAGCACCAATCGGACGCTCAGACAAGGATCGTAAGAAGCAAGCAGTTATTGCAGGGGGACGTGATGCCTTGACGCGTTTCAAAGTGTTAGAGAGATTTGGTCACTATACCTTGGTTGAATTAACTTTAGAGACTGGTCGCACGCATCAGATTCGTGTTCACATGGCTTATATTGGTCATCCTGTGGCAGGAGATCCTTTATACGGTCCTAAAAAAAGTTTGAAGGGTAATGGACAATTTCTTCATGCAGCAACATTAGGGTTTACTCACCCAACAACTAAAGAAGAGATGGTCTTCTCAGCAGAGGTTCCCGAAATTTTTGAAAAGACACTAGATGACTTGAGAAAACATTAAGTATGGATAGCTGTCATCTTACAAAAAGATTAGCTCCCCAGGTTTTTATATTAATGCTTGAAAAAAATAGAACTTATGGTATAATGAGTTAAATGAATAATTCCTTTAAACCTGTCCTGTGAGGCAGGCAAGGAGAGCCAGAAGAAAAAGAGTGCAGGCTTTGCTGTACCCATATTTTGTGTAATCTCCTTGTTTTAAGGAGATTTTTTTCTATATTAGAAAGGTTGTTTCTCATGAAGACAAAAGAAGTTGTTGATGATGTCACCGTAAAGCGTGCGATTACGCGAATCACTTATGAAATTATTGAGCGTAATAAAAACTTAGATAATCTCGTCCTAGCAGGGATTAAGACAAGAGGTGTCTTTATTGCGCGTCGCATTCAGGAGAGATTAAAACAAATCGAAGGGATTGATCTTCCTATTGGAGAACTGGACATCAAACCATTTCGTGATGATGTTAAAGTTGAAGAAGACACAACCAGTATGGCAGTGGATATTACGGGTCGTGATGTGATTCTAGTTGATGATGTTCTTTATACTGGGCGTACCATCCGTGCAGCAATCGATAACCTTGTTAGTCTTGGACGTCCTGGTCGTGTGAGTTTAGCAGTTTTGGTCGATCGTGGTCATCGTGAATTGCCTATTCGAGCAGACTATGTTGGAAAAAATATCCCAACAAGTGCTGTTGAAGAGATTGTGGTGGAAATGACTGAAATTGACGGTCGTGATGCCGTCTCTATTGTTGATCCAAGATAGATACCGCATATAAAAGACATTTAAAAAGGGAGACGACGATGGCTGTAACAGACGGTAAAGTTTCGCTAAAGCACTTGGTGACCATGGAAACATTGTCAAATGAAGAAGTCTTAGGACTGATCAAACGTGGTTCGGACTTTAAAAGAAATCAGGCAGATTTTCGTTTAGATAGACAATATTTTGCATCAAATTTATTTTTTGAAAGTTCGACACGGACCCATAAGTCATTTGAAGTAGCTGAGAAAAAACTGGGTTTAGATGTGATCGAGTTTGATGCTAAGAGCTCTTCTGTTAATAAAGGTGAGACGCTATATGACACTATTTTAACGATGAGTGCATTAGGAGTGGACATTTGCGTTGTGCGACACTCTGATGAGGATTACTATCAGGAACTGGTTGATAGTCGTAGTATCCAAACTTCTATTATCAATGGTGGTGATGGCTCTGGTCAACATCCTAGTCAATGTCTTTTGGATCTGATGACTATTTATGAAGAGTTTGGTCAATTTGAAAATTTGAAAATTGCTATAGCTGGTGATATTACCCATTCGCGCGTGGCAAAATCAAATATGCAGATTTTAAAACGTTTGGGTGCGGACTTGTATTTTGCAGGACCTCGTGAATGGTATTCCGAGGAATTTGATGTTTATGGAAACCACGTTGCCCTTGATGATATTATCGAAGATTTAGATGTTTTAATGCTATTGCGGGTACAACATGAGCGTCACGATGGGAGTACGAGTTTTTCTAAAGAAGGCTATAATAAGACTTACGGTTTAACAGAAGAGCGTTATCAGAAATTAAAAGATAGTGCTATTGTGATGCATCCAGCTCCTGTCAATCGTGATGTAGAGATCGATGATGATTTAGTGGAAGCACCTAAGTCACGCATAGTGGCTCAAATGCAAAATGGTGTTTATGTCCGAATGGCAATTATTGAAGCGATATTAAATGGGAAAGCTTAGACGTTAAGATGCTCCTGTGAGGGCAAACGAGAAAGGTAGAAAAATGGCAAAAAGATTACTGATTTTAGAAGATGGAACAGTATTTGAAGGTACAGCTTTTGGTGCAGATATTGATGTTACTGGAGAAATTGTATTTAATACAGGGATGACAGGCTATCAAGAGTCCATTACGGACCAATCCTACAATGGCCAAATTTTAACATTCACTTATCCTCTAGTTGGCAACTATGGGATAAATCGCGATGATTATGAGTCTATTACTCCAACATGTAAAGGGGTAGTAGTGGCAGAATGTGCACGCCGATCAAGTAACTGGCGTAATCAGATGAGTTTGCATGAGTTTTTAGTTTCTAAAAATATCCCAGGAATATCAGGGATTGATACACGCGCTTTAACTAAAATTATTCGTCAGCACGGGACGATGAAGGCTACTCTAGCAAGTGATGGAGATAGCTTGGAGCATCTACAAGATCAGCTCCGTGCAACAGTTTTACCAAGTAATAATATTGAGCAAGTTTCAACAAAAACAGCCTATCCTGCACCAGGAGTTGGAAAAAATATTGTATTAGTTGACTTTGGTCTTAAGCATTCTATTTTAAGGGAATTTTCAAAGCGTGACTGTAACGTCACTGTCGTACCATACGACACAAGCGCTGAAGAGATTCTTCACCTTAACCCAGATGGTGTCATGTTATCAAATGGACCAGGAAATCCAGAAGATGTTCCAGGGGCACTTGACATGATACGCGGAGTGCAAGGAAAGATTCCGATTTTTGGGATTTGTATGGGACATCAATTGTTTAGTCTAGCAAATGGCGCTAAGACTTATAAGATGAAGTTTGGTCATAGAGGTTTTAACCATGCGGTTCGTGAGATTGCAACAGGACGTGTTGATTTTACCAGTCAAAACCATGGCTATGCAGTTGATCGTGAGAGTCTTCCAGAGAATTTAATTGTCACCCATGAGGAGATTAATGATAAATCAGTAGAGGGTGTTAGACATAGACATTATCCAGCCTTTTCAGTACAATTCCACCCTGATGCAGCACCAGGTCCACACGATGCAAGCTATCTGTTTGATGAGTTTTTAGAGCTAATTGATGCTTTTCAAGCAGAGCGCGCCAACCAAAAGTGAGGCATTTTAAACGTTATAGTGGTAAAAAGTAGGATAAGTGTCTTGTTTGAGCTTACTTTGAATTTATCATTTACTGATGTCGAAAACATCTTATTTAATGTCGCACAGAGATGCGACGAATAGAAAGGAGAAGATACAGGTTCGAGAAAACTGATGTTTTCAAATTCGAACACGCCTAAGGACTGTGCGAAAAAGATAATCGTCGCCTAGATGCTTGAAGCATCAGCGCCACGTTTCCTATTTTCGCTTTTTCCTCTTAACGGGCTTTGTATCATAGATTATGCCAAAACGTACGGATATTAAAAAAATTATGGTGATCGGGTCAGGTCCAATCATCATCGGACAAGCTGCTGAATTTGACTATGCAGGAACCCAAGCCTGTCTTGCTCTAAAAGAAGAAGGTTATAGCGTTGTCTTGGTGAACTCAAACCCTGCGACCATCATGACGGATAAAGAAATTGCAGATAAGGTTTATATTGAGCCGATTACCATTGAATTTGTGACTCGCATTCTTCGTAAAGAGCGTCCAGATGCGCTTCTCCCAACTCTTGGAGGACAAACTGGCCTTAACATGGCAATGGAGCTCTCAAAAGCTGGTATTCTAGATGAGCTTGGTGTTGAGCTTTTGGGAACAAAATTATCTGCTATTGACCAAGCAGAAGATCGTGACTTATTTAAGCAATTGATGGAAGACCTCAATCAGCCAATTCCTGAGTCTGAGATTGTTGAGACAGTTGAGCAAGCGGTGGCTTTTGCAAATACGATTGGCTATCCTGTTATTGTACGCCCAGCCTTTACCCTAGGTGGTACTGGTGGTGGTATGTGTGCCAATGAAGAAGAGCTTCGCGAGATTGCTAAAAATGGTCTTAAACTATCTCCTGTGACACAGTGTCTCATTGAGCGTTCTATTGCAGGATTCAAAGAAATAGAATATGAAGTGATGCGTGATGCCGCAGACAATGCTCTTGTGGTATGTAACATGGAAAACTTTGACCCTGTAGGTATCCATACAGGAGACTCAATTGTATTTGCCCCAACACAGACGCTTTCTGATATTGAAAACCAAATGTTGCGTGATGCTAGCTTGAGTATCATCCGTGCCCTTAAGATTGAAGGAGGATGTAATGTTCAACTTGCACTTGATCCACATAGCTTCAAGTATTATGTGATTGAAGTTAACCCTCGTGTTTCACGTTCCTCTGCTCTAGCATCTAAAGCAACAGGTTACCCAATTGCTAAATTAGCAGCGAAGATTGCGGTTGGTTTAACCTTAGATGAAATGGTTAACCCTGTTACAGGAACAACCTATGCCATGTTTGAACCTGCCCTTGACTATGTTGTCGCTAAGATTCCTCGTTTCCCATTTGATAAGTTTGAAAAAGGTGAACGTCGTTTAGGAACACAGATGAAAGCAACAGGAGAGGTTATGGCTATTGGACGTAACATTGAAGAAAGTCTTCTGAAAGCTTGTCGCTCACTTGAAATTGGTGTCTCACATAATGAAATGCCTGAGTTGGCTAATGCTAGTGATGATGTTGTGGTTGAAAAAATGGTTAAAGCGCAAGATGACCGTCTTTTCTATGTATCCGAAGCTATTCGTCGTGGTTTTACCATTGAAGAGATTGCTGATTTGACTAAGATTGATATCTTCTTCTTAGACAAGTTGCTTCATATTGTTGAAATCGAAAAAGAGCTTGAGGCTAATGTTGGTGATCCAACTACCCTCAAACTAGCGAAACGCAACGGCTTCTCAGATAAGAAGATTGCACAGCTCTGGAATAAAACAGCAGATGAGGTTCGTCAGACTCGTATTGAGAATAAGATTGTTCCTGTCTATAAAATGGTAGATACTTGTGCGGCAGAATTTGAAAGTTCAACGCCTTATTTCTACTCAACATATGAGTGGGAAAATGAGTCTATCAAGTCTGATAAAGAGTCTGTTTTGGTCCTTGGTTCAGGTCCGATTCGTATCGGTCAAGGGGTGGAGTTTGACTACGCTACCGTACATTCTGTGAAGGCTATTCAAGCAGCAGGTTATGAAGCCATCATCATGAACTCAAACCCAGAGACAGTTTCTACTGACTTCTCCGTTTCAGATAAACTTTATTTTGAGCCATTGACTTTTGAAGACGTCATGAATGTCATTGACCTTGAACAACCAAAAGGTGTTATTGTTCAATTTGGAGGTCAAACGGCTATCAACTTGGCAGAGCCTTTATCGAATGCAGGTATTAAGATTTTAGGAACACAAGTTGCGGATCTTGACCGTGCAGAAGACCGTGATCTTTTTGAAAAAGCTCTCAAAGATTTAGATATTCCGCAGCCACCAGGTCAAACAGCAACTGATGAAGAAGAAGCGGTCGAAGCAGCTCGTAAAATCGGTTTCCCTGTACTTGTTCGCCCATCTTATGTTTTGGGTGGACGCGCAATGGAAATTGTAGAAAACGAAAATGATCTACGCTCTTATATGCGAACTGCAGTTAAGGCTAGTCCAGAGCATCCTGTATTGGTTGACTCTTACATTGTGGGTCGTGAGTGCGAAGTAGATGCCATTTCTGATGGTAAGGATGTTCTTATTCCAGGGATTATGGAGCATATCGAGCGCGCTGGTGTCCACTCTGGTGACTCGATGGCCGTTTATCCACCACAAACGCTTTCTAAAGAAATCCAAGATACCATTGCAGATTATACCAAACGTTTGGCTATCGGGTTAAATTGTATTGGTATGATGAATATCCAATTTGTCATTAAGGATGAAAAAGTGTATGTTATCGAGGTTAATCCACGCGCAAGCCGTACGGTACCATTCTTGTCTAAAGTGACAGATGTTCCGATGGCACAAGTAGCTACTAAGCTAATCCTAGGTCAAACTTTAGCAGACCTTGGCTATGAAGATGGTCTTTATCCTGAATCTAGCAATGTCCATGTTAAAGCACCGGTATTCTCATTTACCAAGTTAGCAAAAGTAGATAGCCTACTTGGACCTGAGATGAAGTCAACCGGTGAGGTCATGGGATCTGATACGACGCTTGAAAAAGCCCTTTACAAAGCTTTTGAAGCAAGCTACCTTCACTTGCCAGAGTTTGGAGATGTTGTCTTTACTATCCATGATGATACCAAAGAAGAAGCCTTGGATCTGGCTCGTCGTTTTGAATCGATTGGCTATGGTATTTATGCAACTGAAGGAACTCAGAAATTCTTGACAGCTAATGGTGTTTCTGCGATCCTAGTCAATAAACTTGGTGAAGATGATGAAAATGATATTCCAGCTCTGGTTCGTCAAGGAAAGGTACAGGCAATTGTCAACACGGTTGGCACAAAACGTACTGCAGATGAAGATGGACAAACTATTCGTAGTTCAGCAATTGAAGCAGGCATTCCTCTCTTTACAGCTCTTGACACAGCAGATGCTATGGTTCGAGTTTTAGAAAGCCGTAGCTTTACGACAAATCCAATTTAAATTAAAAAGAGCAAGACAATTCTAATTAAAGTTGTCTTGCTCTTTTTCTTACAATATTGTAAGAATCAAACAGGTAAAAGTAGAGTATCCTATTCTTAACGAGATATTCTTGTTAAGAAGAACGATGGCATAGTTTTAATGTTTAGGAGAGTTAAAAGTTTATTTTTTCTAATCTTGACAAAATATCTAAAAAAAGTTATTATTGTACTAAAATATCAATACAAAGGAGAAGATTGATGCGTAAAAAGAAAAAGTCTGGATTTAAATTAAGCAAAACATTTAAGATTTTGCTTGGAATACTGGCTCTCTTAGCGATAATTGCCGCTGCTTTTATGAGTGTTTTTAGTAAAAACACAAGTCAAGCCACAACTAAAACCTATGCGGTGAGTGAAGTAAAAAATGGATCTGTTGCATCTAGTACCTTGTTGACAGGAACAGTCAAATCTGACGGAGAGCAGTATGTCTATTACGAAACGAATAAGGGTGATTTGGTTTCAGTTATTCCTGCAGTTGGGGATCAAGTGGAAGAGGGACAGGCTTTGGTACAGTATGATAGCACAGCTGCTCAAGCAGCTTATGACCAAGCCATCCGCAACTACAATAAGGTGAGCAGACAATTATCCGATTTACAAACTTATGGTGTTGTTCAATCTGACGCAACGTCACTATCAGAAGATGGAACAACAGTTGCAGATACTAGTGGACAGACACAGCGTTCTTATCAAAGTCAATTAAATGATTTGAACGATTCACTTGCTAATGCTCAAGATGAGATTAATAAGACAGAAGCAGCCTTAAATGATACAGTTGTCTATAGTAAAGTAGCTGGTACAGTAGTTGAAGTTAATACCTCTGTAAATCCATCTTCTACTAGCACGACGGGACAAGTGTTGGTGCATATTGTCAGTCAAGGACAACAACAAGTCGAAGGTAAGGTGACAGAGTACGATCTCGCAAACTTAAAAGTTGATCAAGATGTTAAGATAACATCAAAAGTTTATCCTGATAAAGAATGGACTGGAAAAATTTCTTATATTTCCAACTATCCAGAAGCCCCAGGGACAGATGCTAATTCATCTAGTAGCTCTTCTAGTTATCCCTTCAAAGTTAATTTTACAAGTGATGCCGCTGAACTAAAACAAGGATTTAAGGTTAGTGTTGAGGTCTTGAGTACAGCAAATCATCCGATTGTTCCTTTATCAGCTCTGGTTACAGACAAAGATAAACATTATGTTTGGGTCTATGATGATAGCAAAGGAACAGTGACAAAGACAGAAGTTACTCTTGGTAGTGCAGATGCCACAGATCAGGAAGTGACAGGAGGGCTATCCCAAGGTCAATGGATTGTTGAAAAACCAAGTAAATCTTTTAAAGATGGACAGAAAATCCAAACTAAAGATACGAAATCGTCTGAGTAAGGAGGAACCTAATGGATCAAAAACAAAAAGAATTGATCAAGCTTAAAGGTATCATTAAGTCTTACTTGAATGGTGATGAAGAGTTGCAAGTTCTAAAAGGTATTGATTTAACCGTACATGAAGGAGAGTTTGTAGCTATTATGGGGCCATCTGGCTCAGGAAAATCAACTCTAATGAATGCTATTGGACTTTTAGATCGTCCAAGTGAAGGAAGTTACGTTTTAAATGGCGTAGAGGTTGAAAATTTATCAGAGAAAGATTTATCGCGTGTGCGAAACAGTGAGATTGGTTTTGTTTTTCAACAATTTTTTCTTCTATCAAAATTAACAGCGCTACAAAATGTAGAGTTACCTTTAATTTATGCTGGTGTTCCTTCGGCGAAACGAAAAAAATTATCTGAAAGTTATTTGGAAAAAGTGGAGTTATCAGAGCGAATGCATCATCTCCCATCAGAGCTGTCTGGTGGACAAAAGCAACGGGTGGCTATAGCACGCGCTTTGGTTAATAGTCCTTCTATTATTCTTGCAGATGAGCCGACAGGTGCCCTAGATACTAAAACAGGTGCTCAGATTATGGATTTGTTAACAGAGTTACATCGGGAGGGCAAAACGATTATTATGGTAACGCATGAGCCTGAGATTGCAGAATATGCCAGTCGTAAGATCGTTATTAGAGATGGTTTGATTACCTCTGACACTAGTAAGGAGGTAGAGTAATGGAGAATTGGAAATTTGCCATTAATTCCATCATGGCGCACAAAATGCGCTCATTCTTAACAATGTTAGGTATTATTATCGGTGTGATGTCTGTTGTTATCATTGTAGCTTTGGGAAGTGGGATCAATCAAGCCTTCACCAAAATGTTAACTAAGGATCAACAAAATGTTTCTATTAACTATTCTCCGATTAAGAGTAAGGGAGGAAAAGGGATCATTACCCAAGCAGAACTCCAAGAACAAGCCATGAATAGTGCCACAACGGATCAGTTAGCGAATAAAAAAGCACCAGATGTCCAAGAATCATGGGTTAAACAACTTTTAAGTATTGATGGCATTGATAACTATTATGTGACTAACAGCACTACAGCTAAAGTTAGTTTTGAAAATAAGAAGGTTAATAATGTTGCAATTACAGGGGTGAACGATACCTATTTTAAAGTCAAAAAATATCAAATGGTTGCTGGTCGTCAGCTAACTGATGATGATTATCGTCGATTTGCCAGGGTGATTTTATTAGATGAAAAATTAGCTAAAACATTGTTTGATAGCGCTCAACAAGCTCTTAATCAAGTGATTACACTAGGTGAAAGTTCTTATCGTGTTATTGGTGTTTACAAGGACCCAGATGCACAAAATGCTCTCCTAGCAGCTCAATCTAATGGGAATATTATGATGGCCAATACGCAACTGGCAGCTGAATATAATCAACCTGAGATCTCAGAGGTTGTTGTGCATGTTAAAGAGGTCTCACGTATCTTAGAAGTCGGAAGTGCAGCAGCTCGACGCTTAACACAACTATCTGGTGTTAAAGAGGGCGAGTATCAAGTTTATGATGTTAGTAGTGGTCTAGCTTATATCGGACAACAAACCTTGGGGATTCAACTGGTTATGGGAGCTATTGGTGGTATCTCACTTCTTGTTGGTGGTATAGGCGTTATGAATATCATGCTAGTATCTGTTACAGAGCGGACTCGTGAAATAGGGCTAAGAAAAGCCTTAGGAGCTACAAGGGGCAATATTTTGACACAATTTTTAATTGAGTCTATGGTGTTGACTGCCTTAGGTGGCCTTATTGGTCTATTATTAGCTTATGGAGGTGTGGCAATGATTGGTGATTCTCTCAATGCAACCTTTGGTGGCCCCCCTGTTATTACAGTAACCTCTGCTGTAGGAAGTATCCTTTTTTCTGCAGTAGTAGGTGTCATATTTGGAATTTTACCAGCTAATAAAGCTAGTAAACTTAACCCTATTGAAGCGTTGAGATACGAATAAAATAGTGAGAGAAGTTGGAGTGAGCAACCAGGTTGTTGTTTGTCCGACTTCTTTTAAATTGCTTTTGAATATGGTACAATGACCTTTATGGAAAATAAATTAAGACAGTTGTATCAATCTCATGCAGAGTTTCCCTATATCTCACCAGAGCGTGATATAGCAAAATTTCTTGAAGAGGTAGCGATTTCTTCTGGTAAGTTGGTTCCAAAACGAAATATGATTCGTGTTTCAGAAGGGTACCTTCCAGGGCATTTAATTCTTTTATGGCGTATTCAATTTGGGACTTATACGAATAAAACTGTGATTTCAAAATATTTTGAATACAGTTATGGCATTGATGCTCAAAAAGAGTTGGAGTTTTTACTTCATAATGGTCTGGTTGTTGAAGATACTGCTTTAGCCTCATTAACGCACTTACCTGCAGGGAAATTAAAACTTCTTTTGAAAGAAAAAGGTGTTAAGGGGCTTTCAAAAATGAAACGTGAGGACTTAGATAAAGCTATAGCTGAGGAATTTACAGAGGAAGAATTGGCAAGACAATTTTCTATTCGTGGCTACCATTTATCTAAAGAAGGAGAAGCCTTACTAAATCGGTATCCAGAGATTATTGCTAAGCATCCTCAAAAGAAATTCTAGCTTTCGCATAAGGTAGATTTATGCTATAATTTAGAGAAATGATGAAACTAAGGAGAAGATCATGGAATTAGTTCGTGAACAAGAATTTGTCAATCAATATCACTATGATGCCCGTAATTTAGAGTGGGAAAAAGAACATGGTCAACCTGAAACAAATGTTGAAGTGACCTTTCAATTGGTTGAAAAAAATACCGAAAAAAATCAAACTACTATTGTAGCTGTCTTACAATTTATTATTGTTTTTGAACAGTATGTCTTAAGTGGTGCGATTTCTCAGATGGTTCACATCAAAAATCGTATTGTCAATGAGCCAAGTGAGTTTTCACAAGAAGAGGTTGAGAATTTATCAAAACCTTTGTTAGATATGCTCAAACGCTTAAGTTATGAAGTGACTGAGATTGCTCTTGATCAGCCTGGTGTCAATTTGGAGTTTTAATGATGAAGTTAGCTGTAATTACAGATTCATCGATTTCTCTACCAAAAGGTTTTGAGCAAAAAGAGAATCTTTTTATTTTGGATATTCCCATCACGATTGACCAAGAGTCTTTTGTAGAAGGGAAAAATCTTTCGATTATTGAGTTTTATGATAAGATGGCTAAATCTTCTGATCTTCCAAAGACGAGTCAACCGAGTCTAGCAGAGTTAGATGATTTATTAACTCAACTATCAGATCAAGGTTTTACGCATGTGATTGGTTTATTCCTATCAAGTGGCATTTCTGGTTTTTACCAAAATATTCAATATTTGGTAGAAGAGCATAAGCCCTTGGAGATTGTCTTTCCAGATAGTAAAATCACGAGTGTGCCACTGGGCTTGATGGTAAAAAATATTTTTGATTGGGCTCAAGAGGGTCTTAATTTTGAGACAATCGTTTCTAAGTTGAATCGACAAATTGATCAGACAACAGCCTTTATCATGGTCGATGATTTAAATCATCTTGTGAAAGGTGGTCGTCTTTCAAATGGTGCTGCACTTTTAGGAAATCTATTGAGTATTAAACCTATTTTGTATTTTAATGATGGGCGAATCGAAGTTTATGAGAAAGTCCGAACAGAGAAAAAGGCGATTAAACGCTTGGTGGACATCTTAAAAGAGTTTACCGCTGATGGTCAATATGAAGTCGCAGTGATTCACTCAAATGCTTCTGAAAAAGCAGATAAATTTAGTCAGTTACTAATAGAGGCTGGGTATCAAGATTTGAGTATCTCAGAGTTTTCAGCTGTCATTGCTACGCACTTGGGTGAAGGAGCTGTAGCGATTGGGATTTCACCTATTATTGAGGATTAATATATGACGATAAGAGTAATTATTGCAGGATTTAAGGGTAAAATGGGGCAGGCTGCTTATCAAATGGTGAGTGAAGATGCTAGTCTTACTCTAGCTGGGTTACTGGATCCATTTGCAACGGAAAAAGAAATTGATGGTGTTCCTGTTTTTAATAAAAAAGAGGACTTAATCGGTCTAGAAGCAGATGTCTGGGTTGATTTTACCATGCCTAAGGTAGCCTATGAAAATACACGTTTTGCTTTAGAGAATGGTTTTGCCCCTGTTGTTGGAACAACAGGCTTTACTCCAGAGCAAATTGAGGAGTTGACGGATTTATCTGTAGAAGCTTCTTTAGGTGGATTAATTGCACCTAACTTTGCGATTGGGGCAGTGCTGTTGATGCAATTTGCTGCCAAGGCTGCTCAGTATTTTCCTGATGTGGAAATTATTGAATTACATCATGATAAGAAAAAAGATGCCCCAAGTGGTACTGCCATCAAGACCGCTGAGTTAATTCGAGAAACTCGTGCCTCAAAACATCAAGGTGTTGCTGATGAAGAGGAACTCCTTAAGGGTGCGCGTGGTGCAGAATTTGATGGTTTCCGTATTCATAGTGTTCGCCTGCCTGGTCTAGTTGCCCATCAAGAAGTTTTGTTTGGTGCAGAAGGCGAAGGGTTGACTTTGCGCCATGATTCTTATGATCGCGTATCTTTCATGGGTGGTGTGAACCATGCCATCAAGGAAGTGGTTAAACGCAATCAGCTTGTTTATGGTTTGGAAAATTTATTATGAGATTAAAACAATTGCCTTCTGAATTTCAGAAGGCTTTACCCGTATTAGAAAAAATTAAGTCAGCTGGTTATGAAGCTTATTTTGTTGGTGGATCTGTTCGTGATGTTTTATTAGGGCGTTCCATTCATGACGTGGATATTGCTACCAGCTCTTATCCAGAAGAGACCAAGTCTATTTTTCATCGAACAGTTGATATAGGGATTGAACATGGAACTGTTTTAGTTCTTGAGAATCAATCAGAGTATGAGGTGACCACTTTTAGAACAGAGGATGTTTATGTTGATTTTAGGCGTCCTAGTTCCGTCAATTTTGTCCGTTCACTTGAAGAAGATTTGAAACGACGAGATTTTACGGTCAATGCTTTTGCTCTAGATGAAACAGGACAAATTATTGATTTGTTTAATGGCTTAGAGGACCTCGAAAATAGGGTTTTGCGCGCCGTTGGTAAAGCAGAGGAACGTTTTGGAGAAGATGCTCTTCGTATCATGAGAGGACTTCGTTTTGCGGCAACCTTAGATTTTTCAATTGATAAGACAACCTTTGATGCCATGACGCAACAGGCGCCATTATTAGAAAAAATTTCGGTTGAGCGCTCTTTTGTAGAATTAGATAAGCTCCTAAGAGCTTCTTATTGGCGTAAAGGCGTAGAGGCTTTAATAGCTAGTAAAGCTTATCATTATTTACCTGATTTAGCCAAACAAGATGTTGCCTTATCAGAAATGTTAAAATCATTAGCTTCAGACTTTTTATTTACCTCGTCAGAACAGGCATGGGCTGCACTTTTGATTTATTGTCATCATGCTAATCCAAAATTGTTTTTGAAAAAATGGAAAACCTCTAATGACTTCCAAAAAAACGTTATATCCATCCTAGAGATTTATCAAAAACGCCTTAATCAAGCAGTTGACAAAGCGACCTTATACCGATATGGTAAAGATTTAGTCTTCCTAGCAGAAAAGTTAAGAGAAGGAGCGGGGTTATCAGTAGATTTTAGGATTATTGAGGAGCTAGATAAAGAACTTGCTATTCATGATAAACATGAAATTGTCGTCAATGGGGCAAGTTTGATGCGAGATTTTGGTCTAAAACCTGGTCCAGAGCTGGGGAAAATATTAAAAAGCATTGAAATGGCGATTGTGGACGGTCATTTATGTAATACCAAGGAGGCAATTGATGCCTTTGTGAGAGAGGAGCTGAGTTTTGGCTGATTTTTTAGTAGAAGGATTGACCAAGTCAGTCGGAGATAAGACTGTTTTTCGAGACTTATCCTTTATTATCCATCCTCTAGATAGGATTGGGATTATTGGCGTCAACGGAACTGGGAAGACGACTTTATTAGATGTTATTTCAGGTCACTTAGGTTTTGATGGTGATCGCTCACCATTTTCTTATCCAAGTGATTATAAGATTGCTTATCTAACGCAAGAACCTGACTTTGATGATCAAAAAACAATTTTAGATACGGTTCTTTCATCAGATTTAAAGGAAATGGTCCTTCTTAAAGAGTATGAAAGTCTTTTGGCGTCCTATTCTGAAACCAATCAAGTGCGATTAGAAAAAGTAATGGCAGAAATGGATGCTCTTGATGTTTGGTCAATCGAGAGTGAAGTTAAGACAGTTTTATCTAAGTTAGGACTTTCTGATTTAAGCTTACAGGTTGGTGCTTTATCAGGAGGCTTGCGTCGCCGTGTGCAATTAGCTCAAGTGCTTTTGGCTGATGCTGATTTATTACTTTTAGATGAACCAACCAACCATCTAGATATTGATACGATTGCTTGGTTAAGTCAATACCTTAAAAATAGCAAGAAAACTGTACTTTTTATCACGCATGATCGCTATTTTTTAGATAATATTGCAACACGTATTTTTGAATTAGCGAATGCAAATTTGATTGAATATCAAGGAAATTATCAGGATTATGTACGATTAAAAGCTGAACAAGATGAACGAGATGCGGCTAATCTTCATAAGAAAAAACAACTCTACAAGCAAGAGTTGGCTTGGATGCGAACGCAACCACAGGCTAGAGCTACTAAACAACAGGCACGTATCAATCGTTTTCATGATTTAAAAAATGATGTTCATCAAAGTGTCGCTCATCAAGAGATGGAAATCAATTTTGAGACAACTCGAATTGGTAAAAAAGTGATTCAATTTGATCAAGTTTCATTTGGTTTTTCTGATCGATTGCTATTAAATCAATTTGATTTACTGATTCAAAACAAGGACCGTATTGGTATTGTGGGTGATAATGGTGTTGGTAAATCAACGCTATTGAATCTTATTGCAGGAAAGATTAGCCCCCAGTCAGGTAAATTGGAAATTGGTGAGACTGTTCGAATTGGTTATTTTTCACAACAGCTAATTGATATGGATGAAAATAAACGTGTCATCACTTATCTACAAGAAATAGCGGATGAAGTGAAAACGAGTGTAGGTTCCACAAGCGTAACAGACTTATTAGAACAATTTTTATTTCCAAGATCAACTCATGGGACCTTGATTTCTAAGTTATCAGGGGGAGAGAAGAAGCGTTTATACCTCTTGAAAATATTGATTGAAAAACCCAATGTTCTATTATTAGATGAACCAACAAATGATTTAGACATTGCGACATTGACTGTTTTGGAGAACTTTTTACAAAGCTTTTCTGGTCCTGTGATCACAGTGAGTCACGATCGGTATTTTTTGGATAAGGTTGCCAATAAGATTTTAGCATTTGAGGGTGGTCAAGTTAGAGAGTTTTTTGGAGATTATACTGATTACCTTGATGAAAAAGCTTTTATCGAGACTCAGTCCACTCTGATGAAAAAAGAAAAAAGCTCTAAGACAGAAAAAATCAAAGAGTCTAAAAAACGAATGACCTATGCAGAAAAACAAGAATGGGCTACTATTGAGGATGCCATCACAGCTTTAGAGGATCGAATTGAACAAATTGAAGCGGAGATGTTAGCCAATAGTAGTGATTATGGTCAATTGGCAGTTCTTCAACGTGAATTAGATGAAAACAATGAACAACTGTTAGAAAAATATGAACGTTATGAATATTTGAGTGAATTAGAGAAATAATGGTCTAGAAAAACTTTCCAGACCATTATTTGTGTAAAAATTTAGGGAGGAGAAGAGATGAAGTTAATATGGAATTATTTGAAGCCGTATCCAAAATGGCTAATTTTAGATGTATTTGCGGCCTTCTTATTTGTTGTTGTTAATCTAGGTCTGCCAACGATCCTAGCGAGAATGATTGATCAAGGGATAACGCAAAATGATCAGCAAGCTCTGTATTTTTGGGCTAAAATGATGTTTCTTGTGGTCTTAATTGGGATTGTAGGAAGGCTATTGTTGGCCTATGCAGCTGGAAAATTGACAACACATATGGTAAGGGACATTCGTAATGATGTTTATGAGGCATTGCAAGATTACTCTCACCATGAATATGAAAAGATAGGAGTCTCATCACTCGTTACAAGGATAACAAGTGATGCCTTTGTCTTGATGCAATTTTCAGAACAGTCACTGAAATTGGGGATTATTACCCCGATGATGATGATCTCTAGTGTAGTAATGACGCTCTTAACTAGTCCAAGTTTGGCTTGGACAGTTGCAGTTGCGATGCCCTTTCTTGTTTTGACAGTAGTTTATGTGGCCATTAAGACCAGACCTTTGTCAGAACAACAGCAGAAAACACTTGATAAAATCAATCAGTATGTTCGTGAAAATTTAACAGGTTTGAGGGTCATTCGTGCTTTTGCCAGAGAAGACTTTCAAGAAGGGCGTTTTCATCAAGCAAATCAATCCTATTCTGAAACGTCTAAAAAACTTTTTGTTTTGACGGGATTGACAGAACCCTTATTCGTTCAGATTATTATTGCTATGATTGTAGCTATCGTTTGGTTTGCTTTAGATCCATTAGCTCAAGGAAGTTTGCAAATAGGGGACTTGGTAGCCTTTATTGAATATAGTTTTCATGCCTTGTTTTCATTTTTGATGTTTGCCAATTTGTTTACCATGTATCCAAGGATGCAAGTATCTAGCCAACGTTTGCAAGAGGTCTTGGATTTACCTATTTCCATTTCTAAAAATGAAGATGGGATAACCGAAACAAAGACGCATGGTTATTTAGAGTTTGACAATGTTACCTTTGCTTATCCTGGTGAGACAGAAAACCCAGTCTTACACAATATTAGCTTTAAGGCCAAGCCAGGCGAGACAATTGCTTTTATTGGTTCAACAGGATCGGGAAAATCCTCTTTAGTGAGTTTGATTCCACGGTTTTATGATGTCACCTTGGGTCGTATTTTAGTAGATGGGGTAGATGTCAGACACTATCGTTTAAAAAGTTTGCGTGAGAAGATTGGATTTATTCCTCAAAAGGCTCTTCTTTTTACAGGGACGATTGCAGAGAATTTAAAGTATGGTAAGGATGATGCCAGTCTTGAGGATCTTCATAAAGCAGCAGAGGTAGCCCAGGCCAAAGATTTTATCGACAGTAAACAGGAGCGTTTTGATACACATTTATCAGAAGGTGGGAGCAATTTATCTGGCGGTCAAAAACAGCGTTTATCTATTGCGCGTGCTCTTGTGAAAGAACCAGATATCTATATTTTTGATGATTCGTTCTCAGCTTTAGATTATCAAACTGATGCTACTTTGCGACGACGTTTGAAGGAAGTAACTAAAGAAGCGACAGTTTTAATCGTTGCACAACGTGTTGGAACGATTATGGATGCCGATCATATTATTGTCTTAGATAAAGGTGAGATTGTAGGACGTGGGACTCATGATGAATTGATGGCCACAAACCCTATCTACAAAGAAATTGCCGATTCTCAGTTGAATCGTCAAAAACTGACAGAGAAATAGGAGGTTAAGATGAAAGAAACTAAGGTGTTTAAAAGAGTTTGGACCTACCTCTCAGCTTATAAAGGTTCCATCTATTTGGCTATTTCTTTAAAGATTCTTAGCAGTATCATGAATGTTTTAGAACCTTTTGTTCTAGGGTTAATCATCACAGAATTAACATCTAATTTATTAGCTATAGCAAAAGGAGTGGCTGGTGCAGCAATCAATGTCCCTTATATTGTCAGTTTGTTAGCCTTATATGCTTTTCGTGCCTTGCTTTATGAAATTGGTGCCTATGGCTCTAACTATTACATGACTAAAGGGGTGCAAGGTGCGGTGATGGACTTAAGAGAAGATTTGAGTCGAAAAATTAATCGTATTCCAGTCTCTTATTTTGACAAGCATCAATTTGGGGATTTATTAGGCCGCTTTACTAGTGATGTCGAAGCTGTATCTAACGCTTTGCAACAAAGTTTTCTTCAAATTGTTAATGCAGTGCTGACCTTGATATTAGTATTGGTGATGGTCTTTTACCTGAATGTTGGATTAGCTTTGATTGTTGTCTTGATGGTGCCAGCGACATATTTTGGTTCAAGGTTGATCATGAAGAAATCTCAACCTTATTTTAAAGCTCAGGCAGATATCTTGGGACAGTTAAATGGTTTTGTTCAAGAAAATTTGACAGGTTTTAACATTATCAAACTCTATGGACGAGAAGAACAGTCAAGTCAAGAGTTTCAAAAAATTACCTCTGACTTACAAGAAGTCGGTTTTAAAGCCAGTTTTATGTCCAGTATGTTGATGCCATTATTACATGGGTTATCAGACGTGACTTATATGGTTGTTGCCTTTGTAGGTGGTCTTCAAGTTATGGCTGGAAAATTAACGATTGGTAATATGCAGGCTTTTGTCCAGTATGTTTGGCAGATTACACAACCTGTACAGACATTGACACAGCTTGCACCACAACTACAAAGTGCTAAGTCCTCGCTAGAGCGTATCTTTTCAGTTTTGGATGAAATCGATGAAAAGAGTGAAAAAGAGATGGTGTTGACTTCCCCTTTAACAGGGCAGGTTTCCTTTCATTCGGTGGATTTCTCTTATGTGGCAGATAAGCCATTGATTCAGGGATTTAATTTAGAAGTTAAACCTGGGGAGATGGTTGCAATTGTTGGTCCCACTGGTGCAGGTAAGACCACTTTAATTAATCTCTTGATGCGCTTTTATGATGTGAGGAGTGGTGCGATTACTGTTGATGGCCATGATATTCGCCAGATTAATCGCCAAAGCTACCGCCAGCAATTTGGTATGGTTTTGCAGGATGCTTGGCTATACGAAGGAACCATTAAAGAAAATTTGAGATTCGGCAGGCTAGAGGCTACAGATGAAGAAATTGTTGAAGCCGCTAAGATGGCAAATGTAGATCATTTTATCCGCACGCTTCCAGGTGGCTATAACATGGAGATGAATCAAGAATCTAGCAATATTTCACAAGGACAGAAACAATTGTTAACCATAGCTCGTGCCTTACTTGCAGATCCAGCTATTTTAATATTGGACGAGGCGACTTCATCGGTTGACACACGACTGGAAATATTAATTCAAAAAGCTATGAAGCGCTTGATGCAGGGGCGAACTTCTTTTGTGATTGCTCATCGCTTGTCAACAATTCAAGAAGCTGATAAGATTTTAGTCTTAAAAGATGGTCAGATTATAGAACAAGGCAATCACGAGAGTTTATTGGCAGCAAAAGGTTTTTATCATGACTTGTATTATAGCCAGTTTAGCCAGTCAGATTAAAAAAATACAAGCTGTCAAGAAAAAAACTTGACAGCTTGTAATTATCTGTTATAATAGTAAAGGTAAATTGATGGCTGTGCTATTCAATGAAACCAAAAATAATAAAACAGAAAAGAGATTATTTAAAATGGCAGTAAAAATCCGTTTAACTCGTATGGGTTCTAAGAAAAAACCTTTCTACCGTATCAACGTAGCAGATTCACGTGCACCACGTGATGGTCGCTTTATCGAAACAGTTGGAACTTACAACCCACTTGTTGCTGAAAACCAAGTAACACTTAAAGAAGAGCGTGTTCTGGCATGGTTGGCTGATGGTGCGCAACCATCTGATACAGTTCGTAACATCCTTTCAAAAGAAGGCGTTATGAAAAAATTCCACGATTCAAAATTCTCAAAATAATTTAGCTTATGGATACGATTGAAAATCTCATTATTGCAATTGTGAAGCCCTTGATTTCACAACCAGATGCTTTTACAATAAAAATTGAAGATACCCCTGAATTTTTAGAGTATCATCTTCATCTTGCTAGCAGTGATATTGGACGTGTTATCGGAAGAAAAGGGCGGACCATCACAACAATAAGATCGATTGTCTATTCGGTTCCAACTCAAGGTAAAAAAGCAAGAATCGTTATTGATGAAGGAGCATAGAGTAGCATTACTCTAGCTCTTTTTTGTTATCTTGAGAAAAAAGAGAAATCATGATAGAATGGGTAAGAATGGCTACTCTAAGTTTGTCTGACCAATTACCTAGAAAAGAGATTTGCTAGTGTTTGGTGGGGAAGGAAAAAATATTGAAAGGCAAAGGTGCCTAGGTAGCCAAGAGTGGAGAGAAGATGAATTATTTTAATGTTGGAAAAATTGTCAATACACAAGGACTTCAAGGTGAAATGCGTGTCTTGAGTGTGACTGATTTTGCTGAAGACCGCTTTAAAAAAGGGAGTGAGCTGGCTCTTTTTGATGATAAGGATCAATTTGTTTCTGTCGTCACAATTGCAAAACACCGTAAACATAAAAACTTTGATATTATTAAATTTAAGGATATGAATCATATCAATGACATTGAAAAATATAAAGGTTTTAGTTTAAAAGTGGCAGAAGAACATCTGACAGATTTAGATGATGGTGAGTATTACTACCATGAAATTATTGGCTTAGATGTCTATGAAAATGATCTCCTGATTGGTCAAATTAAAGAAATTCTTCAACCAGGAGCAAATGATGTTTGGGTGGTAAAGCGTAAAGGAAAGCGGGATTTATTACTTCCTTATATTCCTCCGGTTATTTTGAATGTTGACATTGCTAATCATCGTGTTGACGTTGATGTTTTAGAGGGTTTGGATGATGAAGATTGATATTTTGACCCTTTTTCCAGAGATGTTTGCTCCCCTTGAGCACTCTATAGTTGGAAAAGCGAAAGATAAAGGTTTGCTTGAGATTAATTATCATAATTTCCGAGAAAATGCGGAAAAAGCTCGTCATGTAGATGATGAGCCTTATGGTGGAGGTCAAGGGATGTTGCTTAGAGCTCAGCCAATTTTTGATACAATTGAAAAGATTGGAGCTGAAAAACCACGTGTTATCTTGCTTGATCCTGCGGGGCGTCGCTTTGATCAATCTTTTGCAGAAGAGCTAGCTCAAGAAGACGAGTTAATTTTTATTTGTGGACACTATGAGGGATACGATGAGCGCATTAAGACCTTAGTGACAGATGAAGTGTCCTTAGGAGATTTTGTACTGACAGGTGGTGAATTAGCTGCGATGACAATAGTAGATGCAACGGTTCGCTTGATTCCAGATGTTATCGGAAAAGAAGCAAGTCATCAAGACGATTCCTTTTCATCTGGTCTTTTAGAATATCCTCAGTACACACGCCCTTATAACTTTCGTGGGATGCTGGTGCCAGATGTGCTGATGAGTGGGCATCATGAAAATATTCGTAAATGGCGCTTGGAAGAAAGTTTACGAAAAACTTATCAGCGCCGTCCTGACTTATTAGAAAATTACAGCCTAACTGAAGAAGAGGCGGCTTTGCTGGAGAAGATCAAAGCCGAGTAAGGACATCAGCTCAATTTTTAAAAGCCTAGAAAATATTTTGAGTTAAATCTTACGTGCACTAAATGAAAAAAGTTAAATATTTGGAGAAAATAAATGACGGAAAAACAAGTTGTTGATATTACAATTATTGGTGGTGGACCGGTGGGCTTATTTGCGGCTTTTTATGCGGGTTTACGTGGTATGTCCGTAAAAATCATTGAAAGCTTATCCGAGCTAGGTGGACAACCTGCTATTTTATATCCTGAAAAGAAAATCTATGATATTCCAGCCTATCCAGAAGTGACAGGTGCTGAGCTCATCGAAAACCTCCTAAAACAATTAGAGCGCTTTGAAGACCGTACAACCATTTGTTTAAAAGAAGAAGTTAAAACTTTTGAAAAAGTAGATGGTCTATTTACTATCCAAACCAACAAGAATCAACATTTTTCTAAAGCCATCGTTATTGCTTGTGGTAATGGAGCTTTTGCTCCACGCCCTTTGGGATTGGAAAATGAAGAGATTTATGCTGACACTAACCTTGTTTACAATGTTCATCAGTTAGATCAGTTTGCTGGAAAAGATGTTGTGATTTGCGGAGGAGGGGATTCTGCACTTGATTGGGCTTTAGCGCTTGATGGCTTGGCAAAATCAGTGAGCTTGGTCCACCGTCGAGAAGTTTTTCGCGCCCATGAACACAGTGTTGAACTTCTAGGGCAATCAAATGTGCAAGTGTTCACACCTTATCTGCCTCTTGAATTAAAAGGAGATGGCCACTTGGCACAGTCTCTTGTCATTCAAAAGGTAAAAGAGGAGGAACAGGTGGAACTTCCTCTTGATGCTCTTATTGTGAGTTTTGGATTTTCAACTTCTAATAAAAACCTAAAAAATTGGAATCTTGATAGCAAGCGAAGTAGCATTTTTGTGTCCTCGTTGTTTGAAACAAGTCAAGAAGGTGTTTATGCAATTGGGGATGCTGCTGCCTATGATGGAAAAGTTGATTTGATTGCAACAGGTTTTGGAGAAGCACCAGTCGCGATAAACCAAGCTATCAATTATATTTATCCTGATAGAGATAATCGTGTTGTTCATAGTACATCGTTGATTAATTGATAAAAAAGGGGAGAGCCCCCTTTTTTATTGGTATTTTTGACAAAATAATGTTTTTAAACTAAAATAATATAATAGGTTTTTTAATATATAAGAGACTGATAAATAGAAATAGATGATATATTGATATCAAAAATGGGGAATTGATAAATGACAAAATATGCACTGTTTACCTACTCTACAGGAAACATTGGCGATGAGATTCAATCACTAGCAGCTAAACGATTTTTGCCACGGGTTGATTATTATATCAACCGAGATTATTCTAATGAATTTAAAGTAGATTCTGATGAAGAAATTAAGCTGATTATGAATGGTTGGTATTCACATCGCCCCGAAAATTTCCCTTTGACGTTGGAACAGATTAATCCCTTACTTTTGTCAATGTATTTTGATGATCAGGTTAAGGAAGCTTTTTCGTCAGAGGCTAATGTTAACTTTTTTAAAAAGTATGGACCCGTGGGAGCGAGAAGTTTTGATACTAAACGCTATATGGCTAGTCTGGGAGTAGAGTCTTATTTTTCAGGTTGTTTAACTCTGACGTTACAGCCAGAAAAAAATATTCCAAAACAAGATTTTATTCTGGCAATTGATTTGCCAAATGATGTCTTTAATAAAGTTGAGAAGGAATCTAAGTATCCTGTTTTGCGTATGAGTGCTGATACAAATCATCGATATATGTCACCTGAGAGACGCATGAAAATAGCACAGTATTATCTCTATCTGTATCAATCCGCACGCTTTGTTGTGACAACGAGGCTTCATGGCACTCTACCTTGTTTAGCCTTGGGGACACCTGTTTTGAATCTAGAATTACCGAATTTTGAACCAGGACGATTTGAAGGGCTTAGAGACTTAGCACATCATATGACAGTAGAAGAGTTTTTATCTAAAGGTTATGATATCAATAATCCTTTGGAAAATCCTACAGATTATTTAAAGATTCGTGCAGAATTAGAGCGTCGTTGTCAGAAATTTACAGGATTTCAAAGCCAAGCAGGTTACCTTAATGGACGCCCCTTAGAGCAGTTTTTAAATGATCCAGAATTGATCCAATCGTTTGTAACAGGCTTGTGGAGTGCTCACCAATATTATGGTATTTATAGATAAAATTGAAATGAGAGAAAAATGAGTAATTTGGTAAGTGTTATTGTGCCAGTGTACAATGGAGAAAAACATTTAAGGCAGTGTGTTGAAAGTATTTTTAAGCAGACATATGAGAAATTGGAGATCTTGTTGATTAACGATGGATCAACAGATGGTAGCGCCTTACTTTGTGAACAATTGCGTCAAGAGGATTCTCGTGTAAAGGTCATTCATAAATATAAAAATGAAGGTCTAGGTGCAGCTCGTAATACCTCTTTAGATGTGGCAAGTGGTGATTATATTGTTTTTCTTGATGCTGATGACTGGATTGACCCTAATCATGTCAGTGATTTATATGACTTGTTAACAAGAACAAATAGCGATATCGCTATTTCAAACTTTAGTCAATACATTGAATCAGAAGGGCGATACAATCTTCATATCAACCCAGAGGATTATTATGAGGCAGTTTATACGCCAGAAGAGTGGTTTGCTTATCAATATGGGGCACCACATAATTTGAGTTTGTGTTTTACTGTTCCTTGGAGCAAAATGTATAAGAAATCCTTATTTGAGTATATTTTATATCCAACTGATGGGTTTGGTGAGGATGATCGTACAACTTGGAAAACCTATTTAATGGCTGATAGGATTGCTTATATGCATCGTTCCACATTGATTTATCGTGTTAATGCAGGTTCTATGACTCAAGTTGCTGATCAAGCAACAATTTTTTCTACTGTTCCCGTTACTGAACGTCTGGAAGTTCTAGGGCTTTTAGGTTTGGATCTTTCTCGAGAAATTCAGGCATACCAATGGCGATCTCAGATTAATCGTGACTCTAAATTAAGAAATGGTGATGTTGTCTCCTATAAAAATCTAGAATTTAGAATTAAGTTGATGGAAAAATATGGTAAGAGAAAATGAGAGTTTATATTACAAATATTAATGGACAATCACTTCAAAGTACAGCTCAACTAGCTCAAAACGTTGTTACTGATATTGCATCTACTTTAGGTTATAGAGAGTTGGGGATCTATGCTTATAATTTCCATGGTGACAGTGAAAATGAATTGAGTAAGCGTTTAGATGGTATTGTAGCAGGTTTGAGACATGGTGATGTTGTTATTTTTCAAACACCCACATGGAATACGACAGCGTTTGATGAACGTGTGATGAATAAATTAAAAGCTTACCAAATTAAAATTGTAGTTTTTGTCCATGATGTTGTACCCTTGATGTTTGCAGGTAATTATTACCTGATGGATCAGACTGTTTCTTACTATAATAAAGCAGATGTTATTGTTGTACCGAGTCAACAAATGTTAGACACTTTACGAGATCATGGTTTAACAGTGAAAAAAGCTATTATTCAAGGAATGTGGGACCATCCAACTCAAGTTCCTATGAAACAAGCTAGACTTGATAGAAAAATTCATTTTCCAGGGGATCCTGTTCGATTTAGCTTTATTACCAAGTGGAACTATTCTATTCCCTTGCACCTTTACTCCTCAAAACAGGTTGAACTACCCGATACTGTTGTTAGAGAACCTTGGCGTTTTAATGAAGAGTTACTGATAGATATGTCACAAGGTGGTTTCGGTTTGGTATGGATGGACGATCACGATAAGGATTACCAAAAACTTTATTGCCCATATAAACTGGCTAGCTTCATTGCTGCAGGGATACCAGTATTTGTTCAAAGGGGAATTGCTAATCAGGAAATTATCGAAAATAATAATTTAGGTTGGGTAGTGGATAGTTTAGATGAAGTTGTGGAAATGATCCAACAGATGACAGATGGGCAATATTTAGAAAAGGTAGCATCAGTGAGAAAATTTAATCCTCTGATTAGGCAAGGGTACTTTACAAAAAAATTGCTGACAGATGCGGTCTTTTCGGCATTATGTGAATAAGGGAGATAGTAATGAAGGCGGTACATGTTCTTTCGATTAGTGAGAGCTTAGATTTTGTTTTAGAGCATTTTTCCTCTGTTGCTCGTTTCGGTGATGGTGAAGTAGATATCATGATGGGGAGAAGTATTCCTTATCAGAAATATGATCCTGCTTTAGCAGCATTTTTGAAACAAATTTTGTTAACTCCTAGTAATTCTCAATTAATGGTTTGTTTACCTGATGTCTTTGAGCACTTGGAGAGATACAATCAATCAGCCCAGTCTTTCTGGCATCATCACTTTAATCAATATTCATCATTTTATGATAAATATTGTCAATCAGATTGGTATGGCTCAACATTTATTTCTCGTCCCTATATCGATTTAAAAGATAAAACAGAGGCGAAGTCTTCTTTTCAGAAGTTGAAAAAATTATGGGAGCGTAGAGATATTCTAATTGTGGAAGGGGAAACTTCACGCTCAGGAGTGGGAAATGATTTATTTGACAATGCAGCCTCAATTTCACGTATTATTTGTCCATCAAAAGATGCATTTGAACAGCGTTCTGCGATTTATAACGCAATAAAACGCCATGCTGAAGGGAAATTAATCCTGTTAATGTTAGGTCCTACAGCAAAAGTTCTTGCTTATGATTTATCTCAAGAAGGGTATCAAGCAATTGATATCGGGCATATTGACTCAGAGTATGAGTGGTTTAAGATGGGGGCGACTCATAAAGTGAAATTAGCCAATAAACATACAGCTGAATTTAATTACGATAAAGACATTGTGTTCGATGATGATACAAGTTACTCTTCTCAAATTTTAGAAAAAGTATCTTTATCAGGTGATGAGGATAAGGTAGAAATGATAGAATTAGATAAAAACAAAGAAATAATTAGTGTAATTGTTCCCGTATATAATGTTGCACCTTATTTAAAACGTTGCATCGACTCTATTTTAAAACAAACTCACACAGACTTTGAATTGCTACTGATCAATGATGGCTCAACTGACGGAAGTGTTTTAATTTGTCAAGAGTATGTCGAAAAAGATTCTCGTATTCATCTTTATCATCAAAACAATCAAGGTGTCTCTGCTGCACGTAACTTGGGAATTGATAAGGCAAACGGTAACTATATAACCTTTATTGACTCAGATGATTTTGTGGAGGATATTTATCTAGAAAAACTTTATAAAGCTCTGAAGGATAATGGCTCGGATATTTCTGCTGTTAATTTTTCATCTTTTAATGAAGAACGCCAAAGCTTCTTATTCTTTATTACTTCAGAAAATTATTTTGAAAAAAATTATAAGCGTCAAGAATGGCTAGATCAAGAAAATATGGCTAGACATAATTTGTATATGGCTTTTACTTTCTCACCTCTTAAACTTTTTAAAAAGGAATTATTTGAAGGGATACGTTTTCCTTTAGGAAGGTTGCGTGAGGATGATGCAACAATCTATAAACTCTACTTAAAAGCTGATCAGATTACATTTGTGAATGCTGGTCTGTATTATTATTCTCAGCGACAGGACGGCTTGTCACGGACACGTATGTTGGATGATATCGCTTCTATGATTTCTAATGCAGAAGAAAGAATTGCCTTATTAGCTAGTATGGGGTTTGATGTTACAGAACATGTAGCATCGTATATTGCCAGATTGAAAAAATGCCAAACAGATAGCCTTCAAGCAGGACAGATTGAATTATATCAAGAATTATCTGCAAAACTCGATCTAATCAACCATTATCAAAATCAGGAGGGGCAATGAAGGAAAAAGTAACGGTTATTGTACCTGTTTATAATGCAGAACCGTATTTACACCAATGTATTGATAGTATTTTAAATCAAACTTATACGAATCTTGAAGTATTATTGATTAATGATGGCTCTGAAGATGGTTCTGCCCTCATTTGTGAGCAATACAGAGAAAAAGATTCTCGTGTTCGTGTGCATCATAAGCCACTTGGTGGAAGTGGTGTTGGAGCGACACGTAATACGGCTCTGTCCCTAGTGACGGGCGATTATATATTATTTGTTGATAATGATGATTGGCTAGAACTTAATCATATTGAGCTTCTATACTGCGCTTTAAAAGAAACAGATAGTGATATTGCCGTTGCTAATTTCACTGAATTTATCGAGGATAAATCAGTGTATCACTTTCATTTAAGAAGCGAGGATTATTACCAACAAGTTTTTACTCCAAAAGAATGGTTTGACAAACAATATGTGGGACAAAATGCCTTTAGTCAATGTTTCACAGTTCCATGGTCAAAATTGTATAAAGCTAGTCTGTTTGAAAATATTCTCTATCCAGTTTCTGAGAAAGTGGAGGATGACTATACTACTTGGAAAATTTATCTATTGGCTAATAAAATTGTCTATAGTCATATTGGGATTTATTACCATAGAAAACGTTCATCTAGTGTGACGAAAACAGTGAATTTTGTAGATGTTTTTCCGATTAAGAGTATTGAAGAAAGAATCACTTTATTAAGTTTAATTGGATTTGATATTTCATCGGAGTTAAGAGCTTATAGATGGCGTTTAGATAAACATCGTGATTCATATCTCGCTTCAGGTGATTACTATCATTATAAACAAACCCTTCAAAAATTAGAAATTCTATCAAAGTGGAATTCGTAATGAGGTCATTTTTGATAGAATGTTTGACAATGATAGGGAATTTATAATAGAATAGATTTTATTATTTTAAGATTAAAATTAAAACATGTTATTTTGGTTTTAAAATGATTATGTCATCTTAGAAAGCTCAATCATCATACAGAGAACATTTAATCTTCTGTTAAAGCAATTGGGCATACTGCTAGTATTGTAAGTATAGGAAATATATGTTTAGAAAATTACAAATTAAACTGAGAAGTTCATTATTGCTAAAAAAAATTCTATTTTCAACGGGAATTATTTTTATCTATATGTTAGGGCGTAGCTTGCCTGTAGTGACTGTTCCAATTAATACAGGAGTAGCTAGAGACGCAGCCACTGCCAATGCTTTAAATAGTTTAGCTTCGATTACAGGTGGTCAATTAAGTAGTATTACTTTATTTTCGCTAGGGTTGAGTCCTTGGATGACTTCTATGATCTTATGGCGTTTTGTGACAGTATTTGAGCTTTTTAAAAGTTCAACTAAAGCTCAATCTGATCGCGCGCGTTTAACTTTAACGTTTGTTGTCGCACTTATCCAAGCCTTTGGAATTACAGCTTCTAGTACATTTTTACCAGTGGAAGGAAGTCTTTTTCAATCACCAATAGTATTGCGTGTCATGACAATGACGATGATCATCTCAGGTGCCTTTGCTTTGATGTGGTTAGGGAATAGAAATGCAGAAAAAGGGTTAGGTGGCCCTACGGTTATTATTATTGTTAATATGATTTTAACCTTCTTTAGTAATATTTCATCATTTTTTGAAGGGAAATCACTTCAGTCACCAGTTGTTTGGGGACAAATTTTAATTTTTATTATAGCTGTTAATGCATTGATTTTAGTGACTATTTTTTCATATCGAGGAGAATATCGTATTCCCATTCGTCGAATTAGTGTTAGTAATAGTTACACCGATAAAAATTATATCCCTATTCGTGTCAATCCTGCAGGAGGAATGCCATTCATGTATGGAATGACTTTGATGATGTTACCACCCGTCATTATTCAAGGATTAATGGGATTATTTCCTGATAATGAAACATTAGTATTGATATCTCAAAATATTGGGTTATCTACTTGGACAGGGGCTTTAATTTATGCTATTATTCTTTACACTTTGACAATTGGATTTACTTATTACAATTATGACCCTGTTAATATCGCAAAAACCATGCGTCAAGGTGGAGATTATATTGAATTTGTTAGACCAGGCAAAGAAACTGAGCTATATTTACGTCGATATTTATCGATTCTATCTCAAATCGGTGCCATTTTTGTTTGTGTTATTGGCGTTGTCCCATTACTTTTTATTATTGGTCAAGGTGATAAAACTAGTATTGCCATGTTAGTTAGTAATATCTTTGTTGTCACTAGTTTAATGTTAGGAATAGTAGAGCAAGTCAATGTGCTATTGACATGGAGAAAATACGGTAAGTTATTGTAGGAGAAACTATGTTTTATTTTGTACCATCATGGTATAACACAACTTCAAAGTGGGGGGACAATACACCGCTTTGGTTTCGTGTATTTGAGCAAATGACATTTGATGACACGGTTAATCAGTTGAAAATGTTTTACAATGTCGATGAGCCAAGTTGTGCTATTATTTTAAATTATCAGCCACAACTACGGTATTTTCTGCATAAGCAAGATTTAATTGGTTTACCTTATTGGTCTTTTTTTGATGATATTCAAAATATTCATAGGACTGAAGTTCAAGCTATTGATTTTAAATCATTGAATTGGCCACCTAAAACAACTTTTGTCTATACTCCCTTTGTAGTTATTGCAAAGCATGAAGGAAAAATTTTAGCCTATATTAATTTTGCTGAAAATGGAAACTTATTAGATGTTGATTTTAGGGTGGAAAATCAGAAAGATCGAACTTATCAATTTGATGATCGTGGTTTTTTATCTAGTATTCTTTATTATCAAAATGGAGTAGAATCACATCGAGATTATCTAAATGAAAATGGGGTTTGGCAAGTTAGAGAGCATTTAACAGGTGATAAGCAAATTGAGATTAATCTATTTGCGGATTTCTCCTTTGGTCAACGTTATTATACTAATTGGGAGCAGTTATTAGAGGAACGTCTAACATTATTTTCAAAAGAGGTGTTAGAAGATTCCGACCACTTAGTGATCGCTTCTAATCCTCAACACAATCAGCTAATAATGGATAATTTTCCTAGTCAAGATAAGATTTTTTCATTTTATCACGAACGTGATGTAACGTCTCAATTATCTGATCTTAAAAAATTACATGAGATTGCTAAATTTTTTGTTGTTGATACTGAAAGTATGGAGTCAACCCTTAGAGACGCCTTCCATCAAAATCAGCTATCAGATAAAACTGTGATGAGAATTTCACCCTTTGATACACGTTTGAGGTTGGGACATAGTCAAAATGTTAAAGAATTGCGAATTCACTTTTTCATTGACAGTATTTCAAAGACCGAACTTTTTGACAATATTGAGACCATCCTAGGCTTGATGGAAAATAATCGATTGATCTATTTAGATTTGGTGACCTATGATAGAAATTACCCTATCAAACAAGTTAAGGATGACATCACAGAAATGATTGCGTCTAAATTCCATATGGAGAAATTTGTGACTGATGGAGAAGATTCAGGTGAAAATAAAGTGGATGGAGCAGCAGAGGAATTAGATAGAGTCACTCTAAATTTATTTACTAATGAAAATCAAGTGATAAAAGCTCTAGACTCTGCTCGCCTTGTGATTGATCTTGGTCGTCATCCCAATCTTTATACTCAAATTGCAAGTATTAGTGCAGGCGTCCCACAAATTAATGCCGTGAAGACAGAATATGTCTCACACAAGGAAAATGGTTGGATATTGGCAGATGATAAGGAGCTATCTAAAGCTATCCATTATTATTTTGATGGGTTAAAAAATTGGAACCATTCATTAGTTTTTTCAGTTCAAAAAATGGCTGACTACACAAGTGGACGTATATTAGAGCAATGGAAAGCGCTTTTAGAAAGGTAAGGTATGGCCATAAAAATATTACAAATTGGGCAAAGTGATTGGGCTCAAGATGTTGAGATGCCCGAGGATATCAGTTGGTATTACACTGATATTGATCACTTACCCGACTACTTAGAGGAGCTTAAGCTTGAAGAACTATCAAAAATCAAAGTTAAAGTTGGAGAAGAAGTTCCTAAAATCAATTTACGATTCAATGCCCTCTTTATCACTTCTGTGGTAGAAGAGGAACAACTTGATTTGTTGAATGGTGCAGTTGAAGCACATGCTGTCTTTTTTGAACAAGGCATTCCTTTTTCTTCTAAATCTTTCGATGGTTTTTTCAGAAAGAAAGTAGCTAAAACGTTACCCTTTGCTGGAAGTAAAGAAGAGATTGTTAAATTTTTACAGCAGAATCTTTTTTCTGGGCAATATGGTGCTAAGTTAAAAATCCCAGAAATTGATGTGACACCAGATTTCAATGGAAAAGTGACCTATGAAGGCCATGTTGCTGTTCATTTTGAAGGAGATTTTGGAGAAGATTTTCAACCACTTTATACTTACAGATATAATCTAAGTAAGTTTTCAATGGCTTTGGAATTGTGGCAAGAATATATTGCATCAGATAACTGTGAGGTAGCAATTGAAGTTACTAGTTTTTATGCAGGTTCTTTGCATGATATCCGTCGAACGCTATTTATTTCAGGGAAAGCACTTGAAACACCATTTATTCTTGACCCAGAAGATGGTGAGGGATACTATGGTGTTACAATTTATGCAAAAGGTAGTGGAAGTTTAAGATTTGGTCCAATGCATTGGCGATATTCTCGAAAAGGGTTAGGACAGTTTGTCTTAGGAGGGCGGCGCTTTAGCGACTCTAAACGACAAGAGTTTATTTCTTATTTCAATCCTGGCGATATGAAACCGCCACTAAATGTTTATTTTTCAGGTTTTAGGGGAGCTGAAGGATTTGAGGGATTCTTTATGATGAAATCAATGAAGGCTCCGTTTATGCTGATTGGAGATCCTAGATTGGAAGGTGGCAGTTTCTATGGTGGAACACCAGAATTAGAAGCTGCTATTGAAGATAGTATCCAAGAGTCTTTAGATTATCTTGGTTTTGATTCTTCTCAACTCATCTTATCAGGTTTGTCTATGGGAACTTTTGGGGCTTTATATTACGCATCTCACTTTAATCCAAGTGGTATTGTTGTTGGAAAACCCTTTGCTAGTTTAGGAAATACTGCTGTTGGGATGAAATTAAAACGTCCAGATGAATTTGAAACCATGGGAGACATGTTGAGAAATTTAACTGGTGGCACAACAAAGGAAAATATTAAGCAGTTAAATCATAAATTTTGGAATAAATTTAATCAATCAGACTTTCCCAATACAGATTTTGCAATTGCTTTTATGGAAAATGATGATTATGATGGAACTGCTACCAAAGAATTAGTAGAAAATCTATCTGATAAAAATGCCCATATCTATACAAAGGGATATGAAGGCCGTCACAATGATAATAGTAGTGCCATCAATAAGTGGTTTATGAGACAATATATTACCATTTTATCAGAGCGATTCGGAAGGAGTTATTAATGACTAAAACCTTACTAGCTACGATTAAATGGGATAGAGTAACATCGGGTAATTCTTATCTTTATGGCTCAACGATTAAATTCTTAGAAGATAGTGTCTCTTTTGAAAATCTTTTAATGGCATCAGGAAAACCAATTAGCCGTTGGCAATCACGAACAAATTATCAAGGGAATCGTAGGAGTCCTGCTCTCCCTGTCTTAAAACCAGGAAAGACATATTTATTAAAAGCAGATTTGGAGTCAACTCCTATGAACAGAGTCTTCATTCGTTTAGATTTTGTGAATCGATTAAACGAAAATATTGGGTTTACAGTACTAAGAAGCGTTGAACAAGAATTTACATATCCAAAGGATGCCTTCTCTTATACCATTACGTTGATGAGTGGTGGCTGTAGTGCTGTTGTGTTCCGCTCTTTATCGATTTTTCATGAAGATGAGAAAGTAGCGATAAAATTTGAAAGACCACTTTCTAAACGCTATACAGAAAGTGATATTCCTCAAGATTTGAATTTTGTTAAGACTTTGATTACAACTATTTAGAAAGGGGATAAGAGTGGAGCAGAGATCTTTATTAGATAGAATAAGATTACAACGATTTGAAAAAATACTTTTAAAAATTAATCAGCTAAAAGCTACCATGGAAAAATTATCTGACCTAGAGCTCCAAAATCAAACCATCTTATTTCGCCAACGTTTAGATGATGGTGAAACATTAGATGACCTCCTTCCTGAAGCTTTCGCTACAATTAGAGAGGCTAATAAACGAGTTTTGGGGATGTTTGCCTACGATGTCCAAATCTTAGGGGGGATAGCCCTCCACCAAGGTAATATTGCTGAAATGAAGACAGGTGAAGGAAAGACTCTAACGGCCACTTTTCCTTTATATTTAAACGGGCTATCTTCCAAAGGTGCCATTTTAGTGACAACCAATGACTATCTTGCTAAACGTGATGCTGAGGAAATGGGGCAAGTTTTTAAATGGTTAGGTTTGACAGTAGGTGTCGGTGTTTTCGAGGATGATGAAGATGTTGATACGGAGACACGTAAGGCTGTTTATGATGCTGATGTTACCTATACAACCAGTACTGCGTTAGGATTTGATTATCTAACAGATAATTTGGTTGCTTCAAAAAACGAGAAGTTTATGCGTGATTTTAATTACGTTATTGTTGATGAAGCAGATGAAGTTCTTTTAGATAGTGCTCAGACGCCACTGATTATTTCAGGCTCACCACGGGTACAATCTAACTTGTATGATATTTCTGACCAATTTGTTCAAACACTAAGCGAGGAAGAATATTATTACGATGAAGAAGATAAGGTCGTTTACCTAACGTCCAAAGGTAGTCGTTATGCTGATGAGTATTTTGATATTGATGATTTGTACTCTAATAAAAATTTTGAATTAAATCGGCATATTAATTTAGCCTTGAGAGCTCATAATCTTTATAAAAAAAATAAAGATTATGTGGTTGAGGATGATGAAGTTAAGCTCTTAGATATTCGAACGGGTAGAATTTTGGAAGGAACACGTTTGCAATCTGGCATCCATCAAGCTATCGAGACCAAAGAAAAAGTTAAAAAAACAAAGGAATCTAGAGCAATGGGCTCTGTGACTTATCAGTCGCTTTTTAACATGTTTCCTAAAATCGCAGGAATGTCTGGAACTGCTAAAATTGCAGAAGATGAGCTAATTTCAACTTATAAATTACCTGTCATTGTGATTCCGACAAATACACCAGTCCAAAGAATTGATTTTCCTGACAAGGTTTATACAACCCTTCCTGAAAAATTACAGGCTACCATTGATACTGTGAAAGAAATTCATAAAACAGGTCAACCAATTTTATTGGTATCGGGTACAGTTGATATTTCAGAAATCTATTCGAAACTACTTCTGCAAGAAGGAATTGCTCATAGTGTATTGACTGCGAAAAATGTTGCTAAGGAAGCTTTGATTATCAAAGAAGCAGGTCAATTGGGAGCAGTGACGGTAGCGACTCCCTTGGCAGGACGTGGAACGGATATCAAATTAGGGAAAGGTGTTAAAGAATTAGGTGGTCTAGCTGTTATTGGGACAGAACGCATGCCAAATAGTCGTGTAGATTGGCAACTGAGAGGCCGTGCTGGGCGACAAGGTGATCCAGGGATGAGTCTATTCTTTGTATCTTTGGAAGATGAGATTTTAATCAATCATGGTCCTAAGTGGGTGAGACGTTACTTCAAAAATCATAAAGATAAAAGTCAAGGGAAGTTACTCACGCAAAAACGTTTTAGGCGAGCTGTAGCACAAGCACAAGAAAAAAGTGAGGATGCTGCGGTTAGTGCGCGTAATTTTACTATCCAATATGATGAAAGTCTGAGAGTTCAGCGTAAAAAAATATATGCTTTGAGAGATAGTCTTATCTTTGATGAAGAATCTGTTAAAGATGAAATTGATGCTATTTTTAAAGAAATGATCAAGTATTATATTGCTCATCATCCTAAGCGTACCTTACAAAGTCTGCGTCGTTATATTTTAGATAATTATAGTTATAAATTTCAGTATTACTCTCAAGATTTTGATATAAGATCTGATCATTCAGTCTATAGATTGCTTTGGCATTTGTATCGTAATGAGACAATTCGAAAAGAAGAAATCATTGATAATCCGGAGAAAATTTCAGAGTTTTATCGTGTCTCTATCCTAAAAGCGATTGATGAATGTTGGATTGAACAAGTTGATCACCTCCAACAATTAAAAAGTGTGGTTTCTACCCGTCAAATTGCTCAACGTAATGGGATGTTTGAATACTATGAGGAATCCCTATTGTCTTATGACCGTTTGGGTGAGGAAGTCAAGAAAAAGATTATTCGAAACGTGATGTTGAGTAGTGTTGATAAAACTCCAGATGGTAAGCACTCTATTTATTTTGTCTAGTATTATATCCAATTCGGAGTGATTTTTAATAACATCCACTCACCATATAATGAAGGGAGGGCATATGGCAAAGCGTAATGAATTATTAGATGAAGATATCTTAAAAAACATTGACGAAGCAAGGTATAAACCTTCTAAAAAGAAAAAAGATAGAAAACCCTTATTTTATCTCATTGTAGTCTTTTTGGTTACTCTCTCAGTTCTATTATCCTTATTAAGATACTTATAAGAGATTAACTTGAAAGACCAACTCTATTATTAAGAACTTGTTTGACATGTTAGCGGGTATGAGATTAACAGTAAAGTTTATATGGTTTAAACTTTATTTAGTCTGATTGATGGTGCTAAGATGAAGGGCGAGTTCTTTTTTGACGATTTTTGGAAGTTTTTGGAAGATTTTTATTGACAAAATGTAAAAAAGAGGTATAATAATATTTGTAAACGATTTCAGAAGGAGGGGAAATGTTAAAATCTGAACGTAAACAAATTATCATGGATAAATTATCGGTACATGGATTTGTCAGTTTAGAGGATCTGGTCCCTTTGTTAGAGTCGTCTGAATCAACGGTCCGTAGGGATTTGGATGAATTGGAGCTAGAAGGTAAGCTCTGCCGTGTTCATGGTGGAGCAGAACTGAAAACACATTTACAGGAAGAATTAAGTAATAGCCAAAAATCTATCAAAAACGTTCAAAAAAAATCATCAGTGATTTCTAAAGCTTTAAATTTAGTTCATTCTCAAGAAGTTATTTTTATTGATGCAGGAACAACTAATGCCTTACTAGTTGAAGCTTTTGAGGGAAACGAAGATATTACGGTTGTGACAAATTCTATCCATCACGCCTCTAGATTAGTAGAGAAGGGGATCAAGACTATTATTGTCGGTGGATTTGTGAAACATTCTACGGATGCTAGTGTTGGTAATCTAGCAGTTGAGCAAATAAGACAATTGAACTTTGATAAGGCTTTCTTAGGTATGAATGGGGTTGATGAAAATTTTTTGACAACGCCTGATATGGATGAAGCTGTTGTTAAAAGGTTAATTATTGAAAATGCTAAACAAGCTTATGTTTTGGTAGATTCTTCAAAAATAGGACAGGCCTCATTTGTAAAAGTGGCTCCTGTTGAAAAAGTTGTTATCATTACCAATAACCATTCAGATGGGGTATTGGAAAAAATAAAAGAAAAAACGAAGGTAGTAGAGGTATGATTTATACAGTAACTCTTAATCCTTCTATCGACTTTATTGTCCGTATTGATTCGGTTGAAATTGGTAGTGTCAACCGCATGGATAGTGATGATAAGTATGTTGGTGGAAAAGGGATTAATGTTAGTCGTATTTTAAAACGACTGGGGCATGATAATACAGCAACTGGTTTTATTGGTGGCTTTACAGGTCAATTTATTAAAGATGGCTTGCAAATTGAAGGTATTGCTAGCCAATTTATTGAAGTTGATCAAGATACGCGCATCAATGTTAAAATCAAGGCTGATCAAGAAACAGAAATCAATGGTGCAGGTCCAGTAGTAACAGAAGCGCAGGTAGAAGCATTAAAGTCTATTTTATCCTCGCTAACTAATGAAGATACTGTTGTATTTGCAGGATCAGCTCCAGCTAATCTTGGGAATCAAATTTATAATGAATTGATTCCTGTAGCCAAAAAAGCAGGAGCGGAAGTCGTTTGTGATTTTGAAGGACAAACCTTGCTTGATTCATTGGCCTATCAACCTTTGTTAGTAAAACCTAATAATCATGAGTTGGAAGCAATTTTTGGTGTGAAACTTAATGGCTTGGCTGATGTTGAGAAGTATGCCCGTGAAATCTTGGCTAAGGGTGCAAAAAATGTTATCATCTCTATGGCTGGTGACGGAGCATTATTAGTGACACCAGAAGCGGCTTATTTTGCGAAACCTATTAAGGGTACCGTGAAAAACTCAGTCGGAGCAGGAGATTCGATGGTTGCAGGGTTCACAGGTGAATTTGTGATGAGTCACGATCCTGTTGAAGCTCTTAAATGGGGAGTTGCATGTGGGACTTCAACAGCCTTTTCCGATGATTTAGCTGGTATTGAATTTATTAAAGAAACTTATGAAAAAGTAGAGGTAGAAAAATTATGAAGATTCAAGACGTCTTAAGAAAAGAAGTGATGCTTCTTGACTTACAAGCAACAAGCAAGGAAGCAGTAATTGATGAGATGATTACGAGTCTTGTCGATAAAGGTGTTGTGACGGATTTTGATACATTTAAAACTGGTATCATGAACCGCGAAGCACAAACCACTACAGGTCTTGGTGATGGAATTGCTATGCCACATAGCAAAAATGCAGCTGTCAAAGAAGCAACTGTTCTTTTTGCAAAATCAAGTAAGGGCGTTGATTATGAGAGTCTTGATGGTCAGCCTACAGATCTTTTCTTCATGATTGCTGCTCCAGACGGTGCTAATGATACACACTTGGCTGCGCTTGCTGAGCTATCAAAATACTTGATGAAGCCTGGTTTTGCAGATAAGTTACGCCAAGTAACATCAGCTGAAGAAGTGATCGCAGTCTTTGACGAAGCAGAAGCGGCTGATAAAGCAGCATCAGAAAAAACAGTCACTCCTGTATCAGATGATAAAGATTTTATTGTTGCTGTAACAGCATGTACAACTGGTATTGCTCACACTTATATGGCAGAAGAGTCACTCAAGAAAGTAGCCGAAGAGATGGGTGTAGCGATCAAAGTAGAAACAAATGGTGCTTCTGGAGTAGGAAATCGTTTGACTGCTGAAGATATCAAACGTGCCAAAGGTGTTATTATTGCAGCTGATAAAGCAGTTGAAATGGATCGTTTTGACGGTAAACCATTGGTGTCACGTCCAGTTGCTGATGGCATCAAGAAAACTGAAGAATTGATCAATATTATTGTGAACAATCAAGCAGATACTTACGTTGCGGCAAACGGTGCTAGCACAGAATCGAAGGAAGAGGCAACTAGTCTAGGTGGTGCATTCTACAAACATTTGATGAGCGGTGTTTCTCAAATGCTACCATTTGTTATTGGTGGCGGTATCATGATTGCTATCGCTTTCCTTCTTGATGGTACCTTGGGAGTTCCTAATGACCAACTTGGGAATCTTGGATCTTACCATGAAATAGCATCGATGTTTATGAAAATCGGTAGTGCTGCTTTTGGATTAATGCTTCCTGTATTTGCAGGTTATGTAGCTTATTCTATTGCTGAAAAACCAGGTTTAGTAGCAGGTTTTGTTGCAGGTGCAATCGCTAAAGAGGGATATGCTATTGGAAAAATTGCCTACGCTGCAGGTGGAGAGAAAACATCAGCTTTAGCAGGAGTGTCATCAGGTTTCCTAGGTGCTCTTGTAGGTGGTTTCTTAGCGGGTGCCGTTGTTCTCGCAATTAAAAAATATGTTAAAGTACCACGTTCACTTGAAGGGGCTAAATCTATTCTTCTATTACCATTACTTGGTACAGTCTTTACAGGTTTCTTAATGCTCTTTGTGAATATTCCAATGGCAGCTATCAACACTGCTATGAATAACTTCCTAGGTGGACTAGGTGGCGGATCAGCTGTCCTTCTTGGTCTTGTTCTTGGTGGAATGATGGCTGTAGATATGGGTGGACCTGTCAATAAAGCAGCTTATGTCTTTGGTACAGGAACTTTAGCAGCAACTGTTTCTACAGGTGGATCTGTCGCAATGGCTGCTGTAATGGCAGGAGGAATGGTACCTCCACTTGCAGTATTTGTTGCAACGGTTCTATTTAAAGATAAATTTACAGAAGAAGAACGTAATTCAGGATTAACAAATATTGTTATGGGACTATCGTTCATTACAGAAGGGGCTATCCCATTTGGTGCTGCGGACCCTGCTCGCGCAATTCCTAGTTTTGTTGTTGGTTCAGCTGTGACAGGTGCTTTAGTTGGTCTTTCAGGTATCAAATTAATGGCACCACACGGAGGAATCTTCGTTATCGCTCTTACAAGTAACGCTTTACTTTACCTTCTATATGTTGCTATTGGTGCAGTAATTAGTGGTGTCTTGTATGGAGCCCTTCGTAAAGCAAAATAATTGATAAAAAACATCTCCTATAAAGTGAGATGTTTTTTGTTATAGTTTTAAACTATATAAAGTGATAAAGATATAGTTTAAAACTATATAATAAGATAAAAAACTACAAGAACAAAACCTATTGAAATTAAGTGTTTTATGAGTTATTATAAATTGCGTAAAGAAAAATAATATAACTTAAAACTATATCTTTGGGTTTGTTATAGTTTTAAGATGGTGTGGAGGATTTATATGACACAAGTGACAAGTTTGGGCTACCCACGTTTAGGCGAAAATCGTGAATGGAAAAAATTGATTGAAAGCTATTGGGCTGGAAATATTACTCAAGAAGAGTTGTTTGATCAAGGTAAAGCACTTCGCACTGATTTCTTGAAAAAGCAAGAAGCAGCCGGCCTGGATTTAATACCAGTTGGAGATTTTTCTTTTTATGATCATATCTTGGATTTGTCTCTACAGTTTAATATTATTCCAGAGCGATTAGCAGATCGCTCCAATGATATTGATCTCTATTTCACTATTGCCAGAGGTGATAAAGAGAATGTAGCTTCTGCCTTGAAAAAATGGTTTAATACCAATTACCACTACATTGTACCAGAATGGGAAAATGTCACCCCACGTTTAACCAATACACGATTACTAGATCTTTATATTGAAGCTAAAGATTTAGTTGGTGACAAGGCGAAACCTGTCATCACAGGGCCGATTACTTATGTAGCTCTCTCAAATGGGGTTACTGATGTTGCAGCAGCAGTAGATAGTTTGGTCCCACTTTATGCAACGATTTTTAAACAGCTGACAGAAGCTGGGGCAACTTATATTCAAGTGGATGAGCCAATCTTTGTGACAGATGAGGGTGCAGCCTATCTTGACTTGGCAAAAACGGTCTATACGCAATTGACAACAGCAGTGCCAGAGGCAAAAATTATTTTCCAAACCTATTTTGAAGCCTTGATTGATGCGGAAAAACTAGCGGAGCTTCCAGTGGCAGCCTTTGGTTTAGATTTTGTGCATGGCTTAGAAGAAAACCTAGCGGCAGTTCAATCTGGTCTCTTTAAAGACAAGGAAGTTTTTGCTGGTGTGGTTGATGGGCGTAATGTCTGGGCGGCTGATTTTGTAGCAACAACAGATCTCTTAAAGGAAATCCAGAAGAATGTTGCCAACTTACTTGTTCAGCCATCTTGCTCACTACTCCATGTTCCTGTCACTACAAAAAATGAAACCGATCTTGATCCTGTTTTACTTAAAGGCTTATCATTTGCAGATGAAAAGTTAGCTGAAATCAAACTCTTAGCTGAGAACTTAGATGGCATTACTAATCCTCAATTTGCAGAGCATGTTGCAGATTTTGAAGCCTTACAAGCTGCGGACTTCCGCAATGTTGACTTGGAAGACTTGGAAAATGTTCCTGTTAAACGTCAAACAGATTTTGCAGAGCGCCGCCGTATTCAACAAGAGAGGCTCAAGCTTCCTGCTCTTCCAACAACGACAATCGGCTCTTTCCCCCAATCTCCAGAAGTTCGTTCAACACGCTTAAAATGGAAACGTGGTGATATCACAGATGCAGCCTATGAAAACTTTATCAATGCTGAAATTGAGCGTTGGATTCGTATCCAAGAGGATCTTGATCTTGATGTTTTAGTTCACGGTGAGTTTGAACGTGTGGACATGGTAGAATTCTTCGGTCAAAAACTTGCAGGTTTTACAACGACCAAACTTGGTTGGGTCCAATCTTATGGGTCACGCGCTGTTAAGCCACCAATTATTTATGGGGATGTTCAGCATATTCAACCGCTTACGGTGAAAGAAACTGTTTATGCGCAAAGTTTGACAGATCGTCCTGTCAAAGGAATGCTAACTGGTCCGATTACGATTACAAACTGGTCATTTGAGCGAACAGATATTTCCCGTGCCGACTTGTTTAACCAAATTGGTCTCGCCATTAAAGATGAAATCGCACTTTTGGAAGAAGCAGGGATTGCTATTATTCAAGTCGATGAAGCAGCACTTCGTGAAGGGCTTCCTCTTCGAAAAGCTAAGCAAAAAGCGTATTTGGATGACTCAGTTCATGCTTTCCGTATCGCGACATCATCAGTAGAGGATCGCACACAGATTCATACGCATATGTGTTACTCAAACTTTGATGAAATTATTGATTCGATTCGTGAGCTAGATGCAGATGTTATTTCCATCGAGACCAGTCGTAGCCACGGGGAATTGATTGCGGCATTTGAAACGGCAGTTTATCCACTCGGCATTGGTTTGGGGGTTTATGATATCCACTCACCACGTGTGCCAAGTAAACCAGAAATTATTGAAAATATTGAGCGTCCATTACAAAATCTTGCTCTTGAGCAGTTCTGGGTAAATCCTGACTGTGGCTTGAAAACACGTCGTGAACCTGAGACAGTTGCGGCTTTGAAGGTCATGGTTGAAGCTACCAAAGACGTTCGTAAATCACTATCACTTTAAAAAGGAGACAAAGACATGGCGCGTTTATTGGAAGCATTAAAAACAACTATTTTAGTGGCTGACGGTGCCATGGGAACTCTTCTTTATGCGCATGGTTTAGAAACCTGTCATGAAGCCTATAATCTAACTCACCCTGACGAAATTGTCGCTATTCACCGAGCCTATATTGAAGCAGGTGCTGACATCATTCAGACTAATACCTATGGGGCAAAGCGTCATCGGTTGAAAGCTTATGGTTATGAGGATAAGACAAGAGAGATTAATCATCAAGCGGTCACATTAGCTAAACAAGCTGCAACGTCTGAAACCTTTGTATTAGGTACCATAGGTGCTTCTAGAGGGCAGAGGCAGTGTGACTTAACCTTAGATGAGATAGTAGCAGAAACGCTTGAGCAAGCCTCATATTTGTTGGAAACAGGACAACTGGATGGTTTACTACTTGAGACCTACTATGATCTAGAAGAGTTACTAGCTGTTTTGGATAAGCTGCGCCCGTTGACGGATCTTCCATTGATTACTAATTTGTCCTTGATTGAGGCAGGGGTTTTAGAAAATGGGAAACCTCTTGTTGAAGCTTTTAGTCAGCTGGTCATGGCAGGTGCTGATGTTGTTGGTCTTAACTGCCATCTAGGACCTTATCATATGATTAAGTCGCTAAAGCAAGTTCCTCTTTTTGCCCAGTCATATCTGTCGGTTTATCCAAATGCTAGTCTCCTATCTTTGGAAGGAGATGGCGATAAAAGTCACTACCACTTTAGTAAAAATGCGGATTATTTTGAGTACAGCAGTAAACTCTTTGTAGAAGAAGGCGTGCGCTTAATTGGTGGCTGTTGTGGGACGACACCAGACCATATCAGAGCCCTCAAGCGAGGCATTAAAGGTTTAAAACCACTTGAGCGAAAAATTGTGACCCCTCTGATTAGTGAGGAAGAACTGATTAAGGTGGTGTCACAAGGAGAGACAATCGTTGATAGAGTTAAAAAAGACATCACAGTGATTGCTGAGCTTGATCCTCCAAAAAGCTTGGATATAGACAAATTTATCGAAGCAGCTAAAGCATTAGATCAAAAAGACATTGCAGCCATTACCTTGGCAGATAACTCCTTAGCAAAGACACGGATTTGTAATGTGAGTTTGGCTTCTTTGTTAAAAGATGAACTGGAAACCCCATTTTTACTACATCTAGCTTGTCGTGATCACAATCTGATTGGTTTACAGTCTCGCTTGATGGGAATGGATGTCTTAGGTTTTGACAATGTTTTAGCTATTACAGGAGATCCTTCAAAAATGGGAGATTTCCCAGGTGCAACCAGTGTTTATGATGTGACGAGTTTTAAACTTTTAAGTCTAATTCAACAGTTAAACCAAGGTAAAGGTTACAGTGGTGCTTCTCTAAAAAAAGCAACGCGCTTTACGGCTGCCGCTGCCTTTAACCCCAATGTCCGCAATCTCTCTCGATCAGGCAAGATGATTGAAAAGAAAATAGTAGCAGGAGCAGACTATTTCATTACGCAACCGATTTTTAATCCAGAGCTTATCGATGAGATGGCTTTGGTGACAAAAGATTATGATACGCCATTCTTTGTGGGGATTATGCCAATTACAAGCTACAATAATGCTGTTTTTCTCCATAATGAAGTGCCAGGTATTCAATTATCCCAACAATTTCTAGAAAAGTTAGAGCAGGTCAAGGATGATAAAGCACTCTGTCAACAGGTTGCCTTAGCAGAAAGTAAACGGTTAATTGATAAGGCTCTAGAGCATTATAAAGGCATTTATTTGATTACCCCTTTTATGCGTTATGATTTGACACTTGAGTTGATTGATTACATCGAAGAAAAGAAGAAACTCCTTGGCATACAGATTGGAGCTTAAGAAAAGACGTCCCTAAGTGACTGATGACTTAGGGACGTCTTTTATGTAATAAGTAGAAACAGCAGTTGATTAGCCAAATGACTAGACCATACAGACTAGCTATCAGGCTTAAATGCGAGCTATATTCGACCAAGTCCAAAGAAAAAAGTAATACTGACAAGAGATGAGTAGGAAAAGAAGCAAAACTAAACCCCAAAATCCTTTTGGTGGTGGAAAATCTGCTCCCCACAGCAATAAAAGTAGCCAAACGCTATAAGATAAGAGAGGTTCAATGATTAGATTTTTTAATCATAGGCGCCTTTGATAACGCAACATAACAATACCATCGACGACCGTGCTTTCAACTAGCTTGAGAGGTAGTTCAGGTAAAGGTTGTGCAAATAATCGACGCCCCTCTCCTAAAATGGTTGGAATAATACCAATGATATATTCGTCAATGAGATCGTCTTTGATTAAGTTATCTGCTAGTTTAGCCCCACCATAGAGCCAGATATCACTGCCGTCTTCTTGTTTTAGTTTTTTAATAACAGATAGAATGTCCGTCGTAAACTGAAGATTTCCTTTATTTTCCTTTGGTGTTCGACTTGCTACGACAAATGTCTTTAGATTGTGATGAGGAATATCTTCAATAGGACAATCCTTCAGGGCTTCGTGACCGATAATAACGGTATCGCAAGACTTAAAAAACTGCTCATTGTCAAATTGAAGTTCCGTATCTAAACTATTGTCGTCTTGCCCTCTAATCCAATCATACTGGCCATCTTTTCGACAGATATAGCCATCTAGACTAATCGCGATATTTAAAACTAAGCGTCGCATAAAATCTCCTTTTCTTATTTTGTCATTTTATTATAGCATAAAAATTTTAATTGAAGCTGACATCTATTTTACATAATTTTAATATCGTAATATTAATTTTATTCTTGACAATCTGCTGTCATAGCGTTATAATGGTGAAAATTAAATAACCTTTAATTTAGTCCAGAGAGGCTGCAAAGGTTCCAAGTAACAAATGGGTGCATAGTACCCTGTTTTCGTGTAACCTTGCTTTAGCAAGGTTCTTTTTTTACAAAAATATCGTAAAAACATGAAAACTGGAATCAGAAGCTGATCTTTTAGCATTTAGAAAGGACAGTATGATTTTAAAAGAAAAGATGACCTTGGTTTCTCAAAGCGAGATTGCACCACAGATTTTTGAAATGGTACTTGAGGGACAGATGGTTGATGAGATGGCGATTGGACAGTTTTTACACATTAAAGTTCCAGACTCTAGTATGTTACTCAGACGCCCCATTTCGATTTCTCAAGTTGATAGGAACTCTCAGCAGGCCACGTTGATTTATCGTGTCGAAGGTGGGGGGACAGCTATTTTTTCTCGTTTACCCATTGCTAGCCAGCTAGACTGCATGGGACCACAAGGAAATGGCTTTGAGATATCATTTTTGAAAGCTGGTGATAAGGCTTTGATTATCGGTGGTGGGATTGGGGTTCCTCCGCTTGTCGAATTGGCAAAACAGCTGTCAAACAAAGGGGTTGAGGTGATCTCTGTTATTGGATTTGCGACAAAGGACGCTGTGATTTTAGAAGAAGATTTAGCTAAGTACGGTCAGGTTTATGTGACAACAGACGATGGTTCTTACGGTACAAAAGGGTATGTCTCAACCATTCTTGATCAGCTTGAGCTAAGTGCAGATGCTGTTTATGCCTGTGGGGCACCAGGGATGTTACGTTATGTGGATGAGCAGTTTTCGGATCATCCACACACCTATATCTCGATGGAATCACGCATGGCCTGTGGTATGGGGGCTTGCTATGCTTGCGTTGTTCATGTCAAAGACCAATCAGATGCAGTGAATAAACGCGTTTGTGAAGATGGTCCTGTCTTTGAAACAGGTCAGATTATCTTAGATTAGGAGGGGTTATGTCAAATAGACTAGCTGTAAACTTACCAGGGTTAGACCTGAAAAATCCCATTATTCCTGCTTCGGGTTGCTTTGGCTTTGGGCAAGAGTTTGCCAAATATTACGACCTTGATCGCCTCGGATCTATCATGATTAAAGCGACCACAAAAAATCCTCGCTTTGCTAATCCGACACCTCGTGTGGCAGAAACCCCATCAGGGATGTTGAATGCGATTGGACTTCAAAATCCTGGTGTTGATGCTGTTTTAGCGGAGAAATTACCTTGGTTAGAAAAAAACTATCCCCAGTTACCGATTATTGCCAATGTTGCTGGTTTTTCTAATGAAGAGTATGCTTATGTTTCTAAAAAAATATCAAGAGCTAAAAATGTTGCAGCAATTGAGTTAAATATTTCTTGTCCCAATGTGGATCACGGTAATGCAGGCTTATTGATTGGGCAAGTGCCAGAGCTGGCTTATGAGGCGGTTAAGGCAAGTGTGCAACATTCGGATGTCCCTGTTTATGTTAAGCTGACACCTAGTGTGGCAGATATCACTCAAGTTGCCAAAGCAGTTGAAGATGCGGGAGCGACTGGTTTTACTATGATTAATACTCTAGTTGGTATGCGATTTGATTTAAAAACGAGACGACCAATCATCGCTAACGGTACGGGTGGTATGAGTGGCCCAGCCGTTTTTCCTGTAGCGCTCAAGCTGATTCACCAAGTGGCACAGAGTTCTAAACTACCTATTATCGGGATGGGTGGTGTTGACTCCGCTGAAAAAGCCTTAGAGATGATGCTAGCTGGTGCCTCTGCTATCGGAGTAGGGACGGCCAACTTTGTAGATCCTTATGCTTGTCCGAGCATTATCGATGACTTGCCTGCTGTTATGGATAAATACGGCATTACTAGCTTAGAAGCATTGAGAAAGGAAGTAAGAGATGAAAGAAAATAGACCTGTTATTGCCCTTGATTTTCCAACATTTGAGGATGTTAAGGAATTTTTAGCAAAATTTCCAAAAGATGAACGGTTGTATGTCAAGATTGGGATGGAGCTTTATTATGCTGTAGGACCTGAGATTGTCCGTTATGTCAAGGATTTAGGTCACAGTGTTTTTCTTGATTTGAAGCTACACGACATCCCAAATACAGTAAAATCAGCCATGCGGGTCTTATCTCAACTAGGTGTTGATATGACTAATGTCCACGCAGCTGGTGGGGTTGAGATGATGGCAGCGGCGCGTGAAGGTTTAGGCGATGGACCAGTGTTAATCGCAGTGACACAGTTGACGTCCACTTCGGAAGAACAGATGCGTGATTTTCAAAATATTCAAACTAGCTTAGAAGAATCCGTCGTTCACTATGCCAAGAAAACAGCAGAAGCAGGTTTGGATGGTGTCGTCTGTTCAGCTCATGAAGTGGCTAAGATTAAAGAGGCAACAGGAGAGGATTTTGTTTGCTTGACACCAGGAATTCGCCCATCAGGTGCTAGTACAGGAGATCAAAAACGGGTTATGACCCCAGTAGATGCTGCTCAAATTGGTTCTGATTACATCGTCGTCGGCAGACCCATCACCCAAGCACAAGATCCAGTTACCGCCTATCATAGTATCAAATCAGAGTGGGAACAAGTCTAATTATAAAGTGTAAAAGAAAGGAAAAATATTATGACATTAGCAACACAAATCGCATCAGATCTATTAGACATTAAAGCAGTTTACCTAAAACCTGAAGATCCGTTCACTTGGGCATCAGGGATTAAGTCACCTATTTATACCGATAACCGTATCACATTGTCTTACCCTGAAACGCGTACCTTAATTGAAAATGGCTTTGTTGAAAAAATCAAGGAGGCTTTTCCAGAGGTCGAGGTCATTGCAGGAACGGCAACAGCAGGTATTCCTCACGGTGCTATTATTGCAGATAAGATGGACCTGCCATTTGCTTATATCCGTAGCAAACCAAAAGATCACGGAGCAGGAAATCAGATTGAAGGGCGTGTTGTCAAAGGACAGAAAATGGTCATTATTGAAGATTTGATTTCAACAGGAGGCTCAGTCCTTGATGCTGTTGCCTCAGCCAAACGTGAGGGGGCAGATGTGTTAGGAGTGGCTGCAATCTTTACGTATGAGTTGCCAAAAGCAGAGCAAAACTTCAAAGAAGCAGGTGTTGAGCTTGTGACCTTATCAAACTATACCGAGCTTATCAAAGTGGCTAAGGTCCAAGGTTATATCAATGCAGACGGCTTACAATTACTCAAAAAATTCAAAGAAAATCAAGAAACGTGGCAAGATTAATCAAATACTTTGCATTCTTGAGTCTTGAGTGATAAAATGACAAAAAAGTAAAATGAAAGTGAGACTGAGCTCAATAGAACTTTAGTCTCTTTTTATTATAGGAGAAGGTCATGAATAATTGGGATGCGATAGAGTTTGCGCAACAGATTCGACAAAAGAAGGTGTCAACAGAGGAAGCTGTTTGTTATTGTATTGATCAAATCGAAAAGTTAAATCCAAAAATTAATGCCGTCGTTTCCAAACAATACGATGAGGCCTTGGTGTTGGCTAAAACAAAGAGTTTTACAGATAAGGTATTTGGTGGGGTGCCTATATTATTAAAGGACTTAGGTCAGCAACAAAAGGGACAACCTTCAACCAGTGGCTCACGTTTATTTGCTTCTTATAAAGCTGCTCAAACGGATAATTTTGTCAAAAAATTGGAAGATTTGGGCTTTATTGTGTTGGGACGAACCAACACCCCTGAGTTTGGTTTTAAAAATGTTAGCGATAGTAGCCTTCATGGAATAGTTAGATTGCCACTAGACTTAAATAGGCATGCAGGTGGCTCAAGCGGTGGGGCAGCGGCGGCTTTATCTAGTGGTATGGTTCCGCTTGTTGCTGCTAGTGATGGTGGTGGCTCTATTCGTATTCCAGCGAGTTTTAATGGTTTGCTAGGCTTAAAGCCGACTAGAGGACGCATACCTGTAGGTCCAACCTCTTTTAGAGGATGGCAAGGAGCATCTAGTAACTTTGCTTTGACCAAGTCTGTTAGAGATACAAAGACACTGCTATTTTATTTGCAAACTTGTCAGATGGAAAGTCCTTTCCCGTTGCCTATTTTAAAAAAAGCAGAGCTAGAAAATCAGCTCACTCAGTCATTGAAAATTGCCTATTCTTATCGCTCACCTATCGGAAATTCGATTTCAAAAGCTGCAAAGAAAGCTATGGACAAAACTTTACGATTTCTGGAAAAGCAAGGGTATGAGCTGATAGAAGTTGATCAAACAGGAGTGGATGGTATTGAGGCGATGAAGTCGTATTATATCATGAACAGCGTAGAGACAGCTGCTATGTTTGATGATATTGAGGAAGCTATCGGAAGACAAGTTACGGTAGAAGATATGGAGGTCATGACCTGGGCCATATATCAAAGCGGTCAGAGCATTCTTGCCAAAGATTTTTCTAAAACATTGTCGCAATGGGATCAATATAGTCGAATCATGTCAGAGTTTCATCAAACATATGACCTTTATCTCACCCCAACAACCACAGATGTAGCTCCGCCGTTAGATGCTTTTAATTTGTCGAGTGATCTGAAAGAAAAGTTGTTACATCTCTCCGAATATACGATGTTGGAACAACAAGATCTTATCTGGACCATGTTTGAGAAAAGTTTAGCTTGGACGCCTTTTACGCAACAAGCTAATTTGACGGGGCAACCATCAATGAGTTTACCTGTTTATAAAACGAAAGATGGCTTACCGATTGGTGTTCAGATAACAGCTGCAAAGGGGAGAGAGGACCTCTTATTGCAGTTAGCGCAGCTTTTTGAAAATGAACAACAATTAGAATATGGCTTTGTGCAATGACTAACAAGCAAATTCTTTGAAAGTCAAACTTTCTTATGGTAAATTTTTCTTGTAAACACTTTCAGTTTGCGAAAAAAATATGAAAAAGGAAGTTTTAATTATGAAAAAACTTTTGTCGCTAGTTGCCCTACTAGCTAGTCTAGTTCTAGTTGCTTGCTCAAATAGTACATCGTCAAGCAAGTCAGAAGCTCAGTCAAATTGGGATAAGATTGAAAAAGCTGGTAAACTTACAGTTGCAACTTCTGGGACGCTTTATCCACAAAGTTATCATGATGACAATAATAAATTAACAGGTTATGATGTTGAAATCATGAAAGAAGTTGCTAAGCGTTTAAAGCTTGAAGTAGAATTTGTTGAGATGGGTGTTGACGGCATGCTGTCCTCTCTTAATAGTGGTCAAGTCGATGTCGCAGGTTACTCTATTGAAAAAGATAGTAAAAATGCAGAAAAATTCCTATTTACCACTTCTCACAAATATTCATTTGGATCCATGGTAGTTCGTCAATCGGATGATTCTGGAATTTCAAAACTAGAAGATCTTAAAGGCAAAAAGGCAGCAGGGGCTGCGACAACTTCTTATATGAAAGTTGCCAAAAAATTTGGTGCAGAACTTGTGATTTATGACAATGTCACTAATGATGTTTACCTTCAAGATGTTGCCAATGGTCGTACGGATGTTATTTTAAATGACTTTTACTTACAAACAATGGCCACTAAAGCCCTTCCAGAAATTCCTGTAAAAGTGTTGGAAGATGTTTACTATAATCCATCTGAATCAAATTTTGCGATTAAAAAAGGAAATACTGTTCTTCAAGAAAAAATCAATGAGCAACTTGAAGCGATGCGTAAAGATGGCACATTGAAAAAGCTTTCTGAAAAATTCTTTGCAGGTCAAGATGTATCTGTTGAAAAAGATTACGACTTTGAGAAAATTGATGTTTCTGATGTTGAATAATTAGGACATTACGATGAAATTTATTGATATTGAACTGATCATCAACAGTTTTTGGTTTGTTCTTTCCGGTATAAAATACACTTTAGGGATTACCTTATTTAGTTTTTCTTGTGGTTTAGTTTTGGGATTTTTTATATCTCTTGCACGCTTATCTCCAAATACTATTCTTAGTCGTTTTGCGCGGATCTATGTTTCTATTATGCGTGGTGTTCCGATGATTGTTGTTTTGTTTGTTTTATATTTTGGAATGCCTTATTTTGGTCTTCAATTACCTGCCCTACTTTGTGCTCTAATTGGTTTTTCGATTGTGAGCAGTGCCTATATTTCAGAGATTTTTCGCTCAGCAATCGCTTCAGTTGATAAGGGGCAGTGGGAAGCAGCTAGGGCTTTAGGACTTCCAAAAGCAACGATTATTCGTCGAATTATTTTACCTCAAGCTTTTCGCCTAGCAGTACCACCGCTTAGTAATGTCATGTTAGATATGATTAAATCTACCTCTCTAACCGCTATGATTACAGTACCTGATATTTTTCAAAATGCAAAAATTGTAGGTGGAAGAGAGTGGGATTACATGTCGATGTATGTTCTAGTCGCCTTTATTTATTGGTTTTTATGTTTTATTTTCGAGCATTTCCAAGTCTATCTAGAAAAACGTTTGGCAGTTTATCGATAAAAGGTTCGGTTTTTCCGAGCCTTTTTTTCATCAATATTTCTAATTTAACAAAATTTTAAAAAAGCTATAAAATGCGCTAATTACTGCTGTATTTCTGATATAATATTAGGAAGAAGGAGGTTGTGATGAAACATAGTGATTGGCATGATAAGATTAAAGCTAATTTAGAGGTTGGCTATTTTTCTAAGATAAACCAATTTTTAGAGGCTGTTTATACAACTGGGATTATTTATCCTCCTAGGGAGGCTGTCTTCAAAGCTTTGGAGATGACGGCTCTATCTGATGTCAAGGTTGTGATTTTAGGGCAAGATCCCTACCATAATCCAGCTCAAGCACAAGGGCTATCTTTTTCCGTTCCAGATGCCATCCCCGCTCCTCCTTCGCTTCAAAATATACTAAAAGAGCTATTTGATGATATTGGGGTTCGTCAAAGTCATGACCTGACATCTTGGGCTAGACAAGGCGTTTTACTGTTAAATGCTAGTTTAACCGTTCCTCAAAATCAACCGAACGCTCATGCCAATGGGATTTGGGAACCATTTACGGATGCTATTATTCGCTTAGTGAACCAAAAGGAAGATCCTGTTGTATTTATCTTGTGGGGTGGATTTGCGCGTAAAAAGAAAAAATTAATCACGAATCCTACTCATTTGATTGTTGAGAGTGCCCATCCGAGTCCCTTGTCAGCTTATCGTGGTTTTTTTGGATCCAAACCTTTTTCTAGAAGTAATGAATTTTTAATAAAAACCAATCAAACTCCTATTAATTGGTTAGAATAAGTCTGATAAAAGTGTAGAACTATTGAAAGAGGATAAAGAATGTTATTGATAAAAAACGGTCGTCTCGTTGATCCCCAAAGTCAAACTGATGGCATTTATGATCTTTTGGTGAATGACGGAAAGATTATAGCTATTGGAAAAGACTTAAAAGAGGATCAAGCTGAGGTTATTGATGCAAGTGGTTGTGTAGTAGCTCCTGGTTTGGTTGACATTCATGTTCATTTCAGAGAGCCAGGTCAGACGCATAAGGAAGATATCCATACTGGAGCCTTAGCAGCGGCAGCAGGAGGCTTTACTACGGTAGTGATGATGGCTAATACCAATCCAACTATTTCTGATGTTGAAACCTTAACTGAGGTTTTGGAGAGTGCTAGTAAAGAAGCTATTCATATCAAGTCTGTTGCTACAATCACTACAGATTTTGATGGAGAAAATTTAACGGATTTTGAAGGCTTGCTAGCGGCAGGAGCTGTTGGGTTTTCGGATGATGGCATTCCACTTACTAGTAGTAAAGTGCTTAAAGAAGCCATGGATCTAGCTAAGAAAAATGGAACTTTTATCAGTTTACACGAGGAAGATCCTGAGTTAAATGGTGTTTTGGGCTTAAATGAAAATATTGCTGAGAAGCATTTTCAAGTTTGTGGAGCAACAGGTGTCGCAGAATATAGCATGATTGCTCGAGATGTGATGATTGCTTATGATCGACAAGCAAAAGTGCATATTCAACATCTATCTAAGGCAGAGAGTGTTGAAGTTGTCGCATTTGCTCAAAAATTAGGCGCTCAAGTGACAGCAGAGGTGGCACCACAACATTTTTCAAAAACAGAGCAACTCTTACTTGAAAAAGGAGCCAATGCTAAGATGAATCCGCCATTGCGATTAGAATCTGATCGGAAAGCGGTCATAGAAGGCTTGAAGTCTGGTGTTATATCTGTTATTGCAACAGACCATGCCCCTCACCATCAAGATGAAAAAAATGTAGCAGACGTGACTCAAGCACCATCAGGAATGACAGGTCTTGAAACATCGCTTTCATTAGGTTTGACTCATCTAGTGAGCGACGGTCATCTTAGTCTTTCTGAACTTTTGGAGAAGATGGCTTACAATCCAGCGCAATTATATGGATTTGATGCTGGTTATCTTGCTGAAGGTGGTCCAGCAGACATCGTGATTTTTGATCCAGATGCTAGCCGTGTAGTCGGATCTGATTTTGCATCAAAAGCAGGCAACTCTCCATTTATTGGAGAAAGCTTGAAAGGACAGGTGAAATATACCATCTGTCAAGGAAATATTGTTTATAGAAGTTAAGGATAGGAAAAGTGAAAAAGAAAAAATTATTGGTACCAAGTTTATCAACTATTGCATTAGCAACAGCTTTATTTTCAGTCAATGCTCAAGCAGATGAAGTGGTTGCAACAGATGTAGCCTCAACAGACGTAGCTTTAGCAGTAGAGACGGCTTCTTCAGAAGCTAGTCCATTGTCAGTAGATACTGTCTCAGTGTCAGAGTCAGCTTCTTCAGAAGTAAATCCAGCCTCAACAGCAACATCTGAAAGCACTGAAGTGGCAACAAATGAGTTGAATCAAGCAACAGCAAGTAGTCTCACAGCTGTTTCAGCAACATCTGAAACCATTGCAGCTGACAGCTCATCAGATGAGATGGTTATCCTTCATACGAATGACATGCATGGACGTATTGAAGAAGCCAAAGACATTATTGGAGTAGCTAAAGAAGCAACAATTGTCGCAGAAGAATGTGCTAAAGATCAAACAACAATTGTTGTTGATGCTGGGGATGCTTTTCAAGGTTTGCCAATCACCAATAGTTCAAAAGGTGAAGATGTCGCTAAGATTATGAATGAAATCGGCTATGATGCCATGACATTGGGAAATCATGAGTTTGACTTTGGATTGGATCAGTTGAAAAAGTTAGATGAGCTACTAACATTCCCTCTGATTAGTTCAAATGTTTATGTTAACGGTGCGCGTTTATTTGAGGCTTCAACTGTAATTGATAAAAACAAAGAGATAGTTGGTGATGAAGTTGTTGTGATTGGTGTGACAACACCTGAAACAGCGACTAAAACACATCCCAAAAATGTTGAAGGGGTAACATTTACAGACCCTATTTCTGAAGTGGAAACTGTCATTGCTGAGATTGAAGCGCGTGCTAAAGCTACAGGTGCAAACTATAAACGTTATATCATTTTAGCGCATCTCGGTATTGATACGACAACTCCTGTTGAATGGCAAGGCAAAACGTTAGCTGAAGCATTGTCTAAAAATAGTCTTTTATCGGATAAACAAGTAGTGGTCATTGATGGTCACTCCCATACCTTGGAGTCAGCTACTTATGGTAATGTCACTTATAACCAAACTGGCAGTTATCTTAACAACCTTGGTAAAATAACCCTGAACTCAGATAGAGTCCTTGCGGGTGTGATTTCTGCTTCAGAAACAGCGGATGTGACTGCTAATGAAAAAGTTGCTGCTCTAGTTGCCGATGCTAAGGCTCGCCTAAAAGCTGAAAATGCAGTAGTGATTGTTGAAAATAATTCAGTTGAATTAAATGGCGAACGTACGAATGTGCGTGTCCGTGAAACCAACCTTGGTAATGCTGTTGCCGATGCTTTATGGACTTATGGTCAAACAGGATTTGCTCATAAGACTAATCTAGCTGTTACCAATGGTGGTGGTCTGCGTGAGACGATTAAAAAAGACACCCCTATTACAAGAGGTGATATCGTAGCGGTATTACCATTTGGTAATAGTATTTCACAAATTACAGTTACTGGACAACAAATTAAAGAGATGTTCGTGAAATCACTAGGCTCTATTTTGCAGGTAAATGCTGATGGTGGATCTGTACTTGATGAAAATGGACGCCCCCTACTAGAAGCAAGTGGAGGCTTCCTACAAGTTTCAGGTGCAAAGGTTTACTACGATACAGCCCTAGATCCAGAATCTCGAATTTTAGCGATTCAGATATATGACCACGATACGGCATCTTATTTGGATCTTGATTTAGATAAGACCTACTATTTAGCAACGAATGACTTCCTTGCAGCAGGTGGGGATGGTTATACTATGCTCGGTGGTCCTCGCGAAGAAGGTCCTTCTATGGATACCGTTTTTGCAGACTACCTAGCCACAGCTGATCTTAGTCAGTATCAAGTGGTGAATCCGAACTCTCGTACGATTTCAGTAGATAGTCAATTGGATACAGATCAAGATGGTTTTGCGGATTATCTCGAAGTGATAGCAGGAACAAACCACACTGATCAAAACGATTACCCTGGTAAAGTCACAGACACAACCAATACTTCAAAAACAGATCCTATTCAAACTGAGACTCAGAAAGACTCTGCTTCTAGTGGGACAACTTATACAAAATCTTCGTCTCATGGAACAGCTCGTCCTTATGTTCAACAAACGTTGAATTACTCAACAAATGCGGCTCAAACTTCTGTCAAGACACTTGCTGTCCCTGTGACTTACGTTACCTCTCCTAAAGAAAACCAGTTACCGTTGACTAACTCAAAAGAGTCAGCCCTAGCTATTTTATTAGGTGTTAGTCTCACAACCTACGGACTTTATGCTATACGTAAAAAATCAGTATAATCAAAAAAGAAAAGGCCTATTTGCCTTTTCTTTTTGATATAGTATAATAGAATGAAAACGAACCCTTAGAAAGAAATTGAGATGTCACAAACAACTATTGACTTAGAAAAATATCAACAACTTGCTCAACAAAAACAGGGGGAACATCGAAAATTTTTGGCTAGCCTAAAGAAAAAAGCACCCAAAAATTTAGATAAGCTGGTACAAGCAGTTCATCAAGAAGTATTCCAAGAAATTGATTGTACGGCCTGTGCTAACTGTTGTAAGACTCTGGGCCCTCTCTTTACTGAAGCAGATATCACCAGAATTGCTAAACATTTTAGAATGAAGCTTCCTGTTTTTGAAGAGATGTATTTGCAGGTGGATGAAGATGGCGATAAAGTTTTTCAATCTATGCCTTGTCCATTTTTAGGGGATGATAACTTGTGTAGTATTTATGATGTTAGGCCGAAAGCTTGTCGAGAATTTCCTCATACTGATCGTAAGAAGATTTATCAAATCAATCACCTAACGATAAAAAATACCTTAACCTGCCCCGCTGCCTACTTATTTGTTGAAAAGTTACGTGAGAGAATATAAAAAGGCTCTTTGTCAACTGTAGTGGGTAGATGAAAAGCTAACACCTAGAGAGGACGAAATTCGTTCTCTCTTTCTTTATGTTCAAGGCAATCAAAATCCGTTTTTTAAAGTTTTCAAAGTTCCTGAAACCAAAGGCATTTCTTTTAATGACTTTGATGAGATTATTGGTAGCTTCCAGTTTGGCGTTGGAATAAGGCAATTCCATGGCGTTTAA
>NZ_JBRUDG010000060.1:0-3741 GCF_053203725.1 Streptococcus porcorum
ATTGACGAACGTGTGCGCAAAATCGAACTGGTTCAAAACACCTACGATTGTAATTCTATCGATTGACCAGTCCAAGTCAAAACTCAAAAAACGCAAATTTTGGTGGGTTAACCGCCTGTTAGAAGGGGCGGCTAAATTTTCCCACTCATTTACAACTATTCCTTTATCCCCTTTTTCTCTTCTTTGAGTAGGGTTAAGGACTTGAATTTCATTAGATTTCATGCTATAATCTATTCAACAAATTAAATATTAAATTTTCTCAGAAAAGTCCAGATTGCCGTCTGGGCTTTTCGTCTTTGTTGACCTTTCTATTTTTTTAACAACCTCATATAATTTGATTTCGAAGAAATAAAATGAGTGATAATCACTTCTTTATTCTTTTCATCTACCACAAACAGAATAAGATAATCTCCTGAGATTATCGCTTCTGTTTTGAAACTATCATGCAATCTGCGTCCAATTCTATCATCAAAATCAAACCCTGACGGCATAAAAGCTAAATTATTAACTTTCGAACGAATTTTATTGACTACATTCTTTGCTCCAGAAACGCTGACATTTGAAACAAAATCATAGATTTTGTCCAAATCTTTCAGCGCTCCTTCCGCATATTTAATCTTATAATCCATATCGTTCTACCAAATCAGAATCAGAATAATATTTTCCATTCTGTACATCTGAAACCCTTTGTTTAACTTCACTCTTTAACTGCATAAACAAAAATTCATTGTCTAACTCTTCTTCAGTTGGCAAATCAATTTTCTTAGTAATAGCTACATTCTTCAAATACAATCTCATCACTTTATTAAGGTTATATCCATTCTCCTTAATAACCTCGCTAGCTAAATCTAAAGTATCTGAATCCATTTTAAATGCTACATTTTTCAATGCTGTAGTCATAATATTTCCTCCTTTAAGTAAACTTGTTTCCTCGACACGTTAATTATACACTAAAATAAAGTTAGTTGCAAATCTTACCTGTTCGCAAATTTATTCCAATTTCCTTTTGACAACAAGAAACCCTTGCTGACGTCCTGCTGACGTGTCGGCTCGAAAGTCTAAAGCCTTTCGGCTCGTCCCGTTCTAGCGTACTTTAGCAAGGCTTATTGTCAAAAGTTTTCTCGGCATAAAGCTCACAAAAAGAAAAAAGCTTGCATGTCTGCAAGCCCTTTTCTTTTTCTTCTTTTAGTCGGTATATAAATAAGATTGTGCAATTACTGTTATTCGGTTGTGTCCAAGATTTTCAGACACAATCTTCATTGCGTAACGGTCAAAAACTTCTCCAGCTCTATCCCCTCGCATATGGTACTTTTCTTTGGTAGGCAATTTGTCTAAATTCCTAACATACTTCTTATACATTCGCATTGCATAGCTAGCTCTGTAGCTATGGTTATCATAGTTAGATGATAACTTTGGAAACAATCTTCCTTTTTTGGATTGAATCCAATTCACTAAATCCCTTGTTTCCGCTTCTGTCTTACCACAAATCTCTACTTTTCTAGGCTTACCGCCTTTAGTTCCTTTATCTACTTTCAACCAAGCCTTGCCATTTTCAAAGAAAAGGTCTTCGGCTTCAATTCTTTGCATTTCAGCCCTACGCAAGCCTGTCGCACTCGTGAAACGTGCCAGGGCTTCTTCTTTCTTCTTAGAGATATGCTTATCACGTTTCACTTCATCACGTGAACGCTTGACGTTAGCACGCAAGCGTGGAGGTGTTGCGATGAATTGAGTCGCTTCAACTCCAAACACTTTGGCAAGTGCTGCTTTTGCAGTTGCGATAGAATAAGCAGACCTCTTTATATCAATCAAATGTTGTAAGTATTCATCCACATAGCCGAGCGCATCTTCAATGCTTACGGCTTCTGGATGAGCTACTTCCAACCAGTCAGCAAAATAGCGAAACTGATTTTTGTACGTAGTAAAAGTTCTTTTAGAATAGATTTTATCTTTCGTATCAGCTTCAGCTTTATCTTTTGATCGCTTCGTTCCAAGCCCTGCTTTCAGCATGTCTTGTAAACGCAAGCGACCTGTCTTTCTATAACTTGGTTTAGAAAGATTTTTCTTCTTAGACGCTTTCTTCTTAGCCCAGCGCCCTTTGGGCTTGATTTCTTTATCAGCCATATTGACCCCTTTCTACTCAAGGACATTTCTCAACTATTCAGACCTGTCGGTCAAACTTCGGAGCAAATCAATCTCCTATGCCGAGGGCTTTCCCTCAATGCGCAACTTTTTTCTACTGTCTATGCGATGACAAAATGAGCAACTTTTTAATTCTATGCTATGAATACCATTTGAAAAGTTGGTTCTTTAATCTGACTTCATTGAAAAACTCGGTTTGTGACTAATTCCATTTCCTCTTACTAAACTACTAAACTTGATTCCTCATTCCCTTTTTTCCTCTTCTAAAAAATTCCTTTCTACACATCTTTTTCTTTCTACTTCTACATTTCCTCAATTCTATTTTTCTTTTTCCTCATGAATAACATTGCACTATTATTTTTTCCTCTTCATCACTGCTCTAGTTCTTCAATATCTTCATACCTTTATCATGCCACAAAAAGAAAAAAATAAAAAAACGAGTTAGACAATTAAACAACAAGATAACTGTTTATACGTTCATTTTCGCTCGCTACCGCTCCCAAAATAATCGTATAAACAGTTATCGGTCAAAGGTCGCTCCACGCTCCCAATGACCTCTTTTCGCACGAACAACGTGCGATTGTCTGCGCTACCGCATTGCAGACAAAAAAAGAGCAGACTAACGTCTACTCTCCCCCTGCTTCATTTTCTGCCACCTTAGCATTGTGAAGCCATAAACTCAACTCATTTTTCAAGCGCTCGATTTCATTCGAGAACGTGGATTTCAAATGTTGGGTCAGCTCGTTTTCTTCGGATATACTCTTTACCAATTTGCGATATTTTCGCTTTGTATTATCCGAAGCCTCAGACCAAAGACTATGATCTGCGTGTAAGCCACGCAGAATAGCCTTTTCTCTGAAGCTTATATCTCTTGGTAAATAGTCAGGCGAATAAAAGGAATTTAACGTTTCATTAACCACGTCAACCCATTCATCTGCCTTGCCTCTGCGCAACTGAAGTTCCAGGCGCCACCAAGTTTTTATCTCTTCAGGTAAAACTTGTCGCTTCTTCTCTTGCTCCAGGCGCTTGTTATACATACGAACTTGACGTTCGGACGAACGTGCGCCCCAATAGGCAGTTTCTAGCGCTCCATTCATGCCATAATATGGCCTGAACGATACCGCATCAACTAGCCTATATTGGCTCACGTAGTCGTCTGGAAGATTGAGAATATCGCAAGCTATGTCAGCCCGTGAGAAGTGCGGATTCTTGAACATCGTCTGAATAAAGGTACGCAAATCAGTATTCAAAAACTGCTGAATCTTGTTTGGGTTGAAGTCAATCCGCCCTTTCTCCTCGCCCGTTTTAGGGTCTTTAAAAGGCAGAGTTTCAACGTAAGCGATATTCTCTCCGTACTTATCAACCAAGCGCCACCCTGCCCCAGCGGGTTCAGCAGCCCCCTCTCGTGCAAGGATTGGCATGGCTTGGTTGAGTGAAAAGGCTTCGCCTTTTTCGTAGATGATTTCTCCGTCCTCATTGACGAACGTGTGCGCAAAATCGAACTGGTTCAAAACACCTACGATTGTAATTCTATCGATTGACCAGTCCAAGTCAAAACTCAAAAAACGCAAATTTTGGTGGGTTAACCGCCTGTTAGAAGGG
>NZ_JBRUDG010000061.1:0-3683 GCF_053203725.1 Streptococcus porcorum
CATATGAACCCTTTCTAATGTGAGTTTCGTCGCTTTTCATTATAGGTCATATGGGACCTTTTTCTATATTCAAAAAGGCTCCATAATTTCCACGGTGTTCTTACCCACTACAGAAATTATAGAGCCGTTAATGTTTAGAGGAGGCTAACAGAGTCTTCTCTTTTTTATTTTAGAATAGTGGCTCATTGTTACCTGTAGTGGATGACTTATAACTAAGCACGAGAGAGGGTCAGATTGTTTTTCCTTTTTTATTGAAAAATGACGTGAAAAAAGATAAAATGATATAGGATAAAACTGATGACTATAACTTTGGAGGGAATCATGTCATACAATAATTTAAAGCTGTTTGCTTTATCATCGAATCAGGAGTTGGCTGAGAAGGTAGCTTCCACGATGGGAATTGAACTTGGAAAATCAACAGTTCGTCAATTTTCAGATGGTGAAATTCAAGTGAATATTGAAGAGTCTATTCGTGGACATCATGTTTATATTCTTCAATCAACAAGTTCACCTGTTAATGATAATTTGATGGAAATTTTGATTATGGTGGATGCATTAAAGCGTGCCAGTGCTGAAACCATTAATGTGGTGATGCCTTATTATGGATATGCTAGACAAGATCGTAAAGCACGCTCACGAGAACCAATCACCTCTAAATTGGTAGCAGATATGCTTGAAGTTGCTGGTGTCGATCGTCTATTAACAGTTGATTTGCACGCAGCTCAAATTCAAGGTTTCTTTGATATTCCTGTCGATCATTTGATGGGGGCACCACTGATTGCCGATTATTTTGTGCGTCGTGGCATGACTGGTGAGGATTATGTGGTTGTTAGTCCTGACCATGGTGGTGTGACACGTGCACGCAAGTTGGCAGAGTTTTTGAAAACTCCAATTGCTATCATTGATAAACGCCGTAGTGTAGAAAAAATGAACACGAGTGAGGTGATGAATATCATTGGTAAGGTCGAAGGGAAAACTTGTATCTTAATTGATGATATGATTGATACAGCTGGAACAATTGCTCATGCTGCTGATGCGCTTGCTGAAGCTGGAGCTGTTTCGGTTTATGCAAGTTGTACGCATCCAGTATTATCAGGACCTGCACTTGATAATATTCAAAATTCAGCTATTGAAAAATTAGTTGTGTTAGACACGATTTACCTTCCAGAAGAACGTTTGATTGATAAGATTGAACAAATTTCCATTGCTGAGTTGATTTCAGAGGCTATTATTCGTATTCACGAAAAACGTCCTCTTTCACCACTATTTGAGCTTGGAAAAGCAAAATAAGACACTAGTTGACAAGTCTAGAAGTTTTCTAGGCTTGTTTTTGATTTATAGTGTAAAGTGTCAGAATTTTTTGTATAATAGTAGTACTATTTTTTTAAGAGGTAAGAGTATGAATTTACAGAATCGTTTTAATAAAAATTTGAATAAAATAGAAGTGTCCATGATTCGTCAATTTGATCAATCTATCTCAGATATTCCTGGGATTTTAAAATTGACCTTGGGTGAACCTGATTTTACAACACCAGATCACGTGAAAGAAGCTGCTAAGCGAGCCATTAATGCCAATAAAAGTTATTATACAGGGATGGCGGGTCTTCCTGAGTTGCGTCAAGCAGCGTCAGCTTTTGTAAAAGAAAAATACAATCTTGATTATAATCCTGATAATGAAATTTTGGTGACAATCGGAGCAACTGAGGCACTTTCAGCGACTTTGACAGCCATTTTAGAGCCAGGAGACAAAGTGTTACTTCCTGCTCCTGCTTATCCAGGTTATGAACCCATTGTGAACTTGGTTGGTGCTGAAATTATTGAGATTGATACCACTGCTAATGATTTTGTCTTGACTCCTGAGATGCTGGAAGAGGCTATTTTAGCTCAAGGAGATAAGCTAAAAGCTGTTTTACTTAATTATCCAGCTAATCCAACAGGTGTGACCTATTCTCGTAAGGAATTGGAAGCTCTTGCTGAAGTGCTTAAGAAGTATGATATTTTTGTTATCTCAGATGAGGTCTATTCGGAATTGACTTATACTGGTGAACCACATGTATCGATTGGGGAATTATTACCTGACCAAACGGTTGTTATTAATGGTTTATCTAAATCTCATGCTATGACAGGGTGGCGTATTGGACTTATTTTTGCGCCAGCCTATATCACAGCGCAGTTGATTAAGAGTCACCAATATCTTGTAACGGCAGCTACTACAAATGCTCAATATGCAGCGATTGCAGCTTTAACAGATGGAAAAAATGACACTGAGGTGATGAAAGTAGAATACGTTAAACGACGTGATTACATCATTGAAAAGATGGAAGAGATGAATTTTAAAATTATTCGTCCAAGCGGAGCTTTTTATATCTTTGCTAAGATTCCTGTTAAAGAAGGACAAGATTCTTTTGCTTTCTTGCAAAAATTTGCACATGAAAAAGCCGTTGCTTTTATTCCTGGTGTTGCTTTTGGGCAATATGGTGAGGGTTATCTTCGTATTTCTTATGCTGCAAGTATGGATTCTATTAAAGAAGCGATGACACGCTTAAAAGAGTTTATGGCTGAGTATGCAGACTAAGGAGTCTAAAGGAATTATTCTTTATAATCGGGCTTATAAGGAATCTGATAGGCTGGTTAAGATTTTTACAGAAGAAGCGGGAAAACGGATGTTTTTCGTGAAACAAGCTCCTCAATCCAAACTCCAGTCTGTGATTCAACCTTTAACAGTTGCGGATTTTATCATGACGATTAGCGACACAGGATTGAGCTATATTATGGATTATAAGAGTGTCAGAGCTTATCCTAAGATTAGTGGAGATTTATTTAGTTTATCCTATGCCACTTATCTATTGGCTTTGACTGATGCGGCTATTAGCGATAAGGTATTGGATCCTCATTTATTTGCTTTTTTAGTTAAAACGCTTGATTTGATGGAAGAGGGGCTAGATTATGAGGTTTTAACGCTGATTTTTGAGTTGCAATTGCTAGATCGCTTTGGGGTCAAACTTAATTTTCATGAGTGTGCGATCTGTCACCGAGTAGGACTGCCTTTTGATTTTTCTCATCGTATAGCGGGCTTACTTTGTCCAGATCATTATCAAGAAGACCCTAATCGTAGCCATCTTGATCCAAATGTCCCCTATCTTTTAGATCAATTTCAAGCTGTGCGTTTTGAGGATTTAAAAACCATTTCATTGAAAGCAGACATGAAGAAAAAATTGCGTGTGTTTATGGATGCTATTTATGATGATTTTGTGGGGATTAGGCTCAAAAGCAAGCAGTTTATTGATGATTTGGAAAAGTGGGGGCAGATTATGAAGCCAGAAGAATAAATCTAGTCTCCTAGTCTATCTTTTACATGCATCTTGACTAATTTTAGTGATGTCTATGCTTCATTGCTTCGTACTAAAAGTAAATTAATAAAACGATAGAAACAGCCTTCTCATTGGAGAGGGCTGTTTTGTAGATATTCCCTTAACTCTGTTTGGGCTTGGTGAGGTGTTAGGACAGCTAGGAAGGAAGTGATTAGAAAGGGTATTTGTTTTGCTCTGATATTTTCATGTACCTTTGTCAATGATGTGAGACCTAAAATGTTATTTTGAAGCTATCCATTTGTTAAGCTTTACTAGGAGCTAGCTCCTAGTAAAGCTTTTCTGATATCGATAGGAGATTTCCATCCTAAAGTT
>NZ_JBRUDG010000062.1:0-3276 GCF_053203725.1 Streptococcus porcorum
TATGAACCCTTTCTAATGTGAGTTTCGTCGCTTTTCATTATAGGTCATATGGGACCTTTTTCTATATTCAAAAAGGCTCCATAATTTCCACGGTGTTCTTACCCACTACAGAAATTATAGAGCCGTTTATCGTAAGATAATCTCGTTTTGTTTTATATTTACACGGATATTTAGGTAAATAGGTAAAAATGAAAAAATATATTACATCACGTTTAGTTATTGCAATGGTTTCTATTGCTTTAGTTTTTTTTTCTATTAGTTTTTTCTTACAAAGAAAAAACTCAGAAGTGACTCGAGTTTTGAGTCCACTTAATAATATAGTATCTGGAGTAGATCAAGTGATGGGCACGCCTTTTCGTATGTTTGGCGTTTTCGTTAATAATATTTCGGATTTTTTCAAGACTTATGAGGAAAATCAGCAATTAAAACGGGCGCTTTTAGATTTAAAAAATCAAGAGTTACTTGTTGAAGAACTAAAGAATGAAAATGAGGAATTGAAATCAAATCTTAAATTTAGTGATATCTCTAGTGACAAAGTAATATTATCGACTTATGTAACTGGAAGGACTTCAGAATCATGGTTGTCTAAAATTACGATTGCTGTTGGAGAAAACGATGGTGTAAAAGAGGGAATGCTAGCTTTGTCTGATGGTGGTTTAGTTGGTCAGGTGACTTCTGTTACAAAAAATAGTTCAACGGTCTCGCTTTTTTCAGATGTGAAGGGGGTTCAAAAACTTCCTGTTAAAATGAGTTCAGGTACTGAAGAGATATATGCTATTTTAGAGGGATTTGACAAGGAAAAAAATAGTTTTGTTTTGAGTCAGGCTAACTCTGATGGGACTGTGAATAGTGGGAGTAAGGTTGTGACGAGTGGATTAGATGGGCAAACTTTGCCTAATGTCTTCGTTGGAGAAGTTGAGACGGTTGAAAATTCTGATGATAGTCTATCTAAAAAGATTTATGTTAAACCAGCAGCTAATTTTAATAAAATTAGTGTTGTAACCATTGTGGGTGATTAAGATGAAAAAACAGCAACATTTTTTATGGCTATATCCTTTAGTTTTGTTCTTTTCATTCTTTATTGATTCTCAGTTGACAAGTATTCTCAGTTACAGACTTCCATTTAATCTTCATCCAGATTTTCATTTCTTTTGGCTAATTGTTCTACTGATGTCCTATCAAGTAGAGTTTTGGTTTCATTTTTTTGTTTTAATGTTTTTTGGTCTACTTTATGATTTTCATCATTTACAATATATTGGAATAGGGATGTTTTTTTACCCATTATTATTACTATTTTTGTCTTATTTTAGAAATATTATGCGTAATAATAAATTATATCGAATTTTGAGTTTCTTTATCTTAATTTTTTTGTTAGAGATATTGACATTTACTGGTGGTAAAGTTTTAAATTTAACAAGTGATTCATATATTTATTTTATTACCTATACGTTAGCACCAACACTTTTATTAAACTCAATAATTTTTATGATTAGTCAATATTTCATGAAGGTATGAGTGCTTTTTAAAAATAAAGAGATAACAAATTGTAATAAATGCGTAACATATGTTATGCGTTTTTTTGATAGAATATAAGATGTCTTATCGTAAAGGAGTGTATGAATTATTATGAAAAAAAGAATTTTATCTGCAGTTTTAGTCAGTGGGGTAACCCTAGGCTCTGCTGTGGCGAATGGAGTGAGTGCTGAAGATTATGATACACAGATTTCAGCTCAGGATAATAAAATCTCAGATTTATCTAATCAAGAATTAGATGCTCAAGCGCAAGTTGCTTTTATCCAGGATCAAGTTAGTACTCTGCAAGCACAACAAGATCAATTAGTTGCTCAAACTGCTGATTTAGAGGCTGAAACAGAGGCACTTGGCACAGAGATTGCAAAATTATCTAATAAAATTGTTGCAAGAAGCAAATCATTGAAAAAACAAGCTCGTACGGTACAAAAAACAAGTTCAGCAACATCGTATATCAATACACTTGTAAATTCAAAATCTGTTTCTGATGCAATTAGTCGAATTACAGCTATTAAAGAAGTTGTTGAAGCTAATAAGAAAATGATTGCTCAACAAGAAGCAGACAAGGCTGCTTTGGAAGCTAAGCAGGCTGAAAACCAAACAGCTATTAACACTATTTGGGAAAATCAAGCAGCAGTTGAAGAAAATAAATTAACTCTTGCAACTCAACAAGCAGAATTAGAAGTAGCTCAATTGAATTTGGCAGCTGAAAAAGCTAATGCTGAGGATGAAAGAGCGAAGTTATTAGAACAAAAATCTGCTGCAGAGGAAGCAGCTAAGCAAGCAGCTGCAGCAGAGGCTGCTGCACAAGCACAGGCAGCGGAGGAAGCAAGATTACAAGAAGAATCTGTTGTTAAAGCACAAGAAGCAGCTGCACTTGCTCAACAACAAGCCGCATCGGAGGCAACAAGTGAGGTTGCCATTTCAGAAGCAGCAGTAAGTGAAGCAACAAGCGAGGTTGCTGTTTCAGAAGCAGCAGTAAGTGAAGCAACAAGCGAGGTTGCTGTTTCAGAAGTAGCAGTAAGTGAAGCAACAAGTGAGGTTGCTGTTTCAGAAGTAGCAGTAAGTGAAGCAACAAGCGAGGTTGCCGTTTCAGAAGTAGCAGTAAGTGAAGCAACAAGTGAGGTTGCCGTTTCAGAAGTAGCAGTAAGTGAAGCAACAAGTGAGGTTGCGACATCAGAAACTACAGTCGTTGAAACAGTAACAAGCGAATCTGCAGCAGCAGTAACAACACCTACTACGACTTCTGGCGTTAATACTTATCCTATCGGTCAATGTACGTGGGGAGTTAAAGAATTAGCATCATGGGCTGGTAATAACTGGGGAAATGGTGCGCAATGGGCTGCATCAGCGGCAGCAGCAGGTTTTTCTACTGGTTCAACACCTGTAGTTGGTGCGATTGCATCATGGAATGATGGTGGATATGGACACGTTGCTTATGTTACCGCTGTAGAAAGTGCCAATCGTATTCAAGTAATGGAATCAAATTATAATGGAAACCAGTATATTTCAAACTTCCGTGGTTGGTTTGATCCTACAGCCACATCATCAGGAGTTGTAACGTATATTTATCCAAATTAAAAAGCTTATCAACTATAATATGTTGATGATAAGTTAATGTGGCTCTTTGTCAACTGTAGTGGGTAGATGAAAAGCTAACACCTAGAGAGGACGAAATTCGTTCTCTCTTTCTTTATGTTCAAGGCAATCAAAATCCGTTTTTTAAAGTTTTCAAAGTTCCTGAAA
>NZ_JBRUDG010000063.1:0-2573 GCF_053203725.1 Streptococcus porcorum
GAAAATGACTATTTTTAAAGATTAGCAAAGATTATTAACCATAAGCAAGGGGTGTAAATGTATGGAAAGTACTGATGTTATAAATGAAATTAGAGGTATATTACCTCGTAACTCAATTGGAAAATATTCATTAGTTGTCCCCTTTTTAGAAAATTATTCTTAATTTTTTAATAACTTTTGAAAGATCTAGATTTCGCCATCGTTGTTTTATTACTTTTTCGAATGTCGTACTTTTCGTTTTATTGCGAATGATATCTTCAAATACTTTCAAACGAGTATTATTGTTATAACGTCATTTTTATTTTAGTTGCTGAAAGGTGCGTTGAAGTGTTGGTATGTATGTGTTTTAAAGTATTGAAAACCCTTAAAATTGGTTGCACAGAAAAACCCCATCTGTTAAAGTTATAAGTGACCAAACAAATAACTAAATAGATGGGGGTTTCTTTTAATATTATGTGTCCTAATAGTAGCATTTATTCAGATGAAAAATCAAGGGTTTTAGTGGACAAGACAAAAAGTGGAAAAGTGAGACCATGGAGAGAAAAGAAAATCGCTAATGTTGATTACTTTGAACTTCTGCATATTCTTGAATTTAAAAAGGCTGAAAGAGTAAAAGATTGTGCTGAAATATTAGAGTATAAACAAAATCGTGAAACAGGCGAAAGAAAGTTGTATCGAGTGTGGTTTTGTAAATCCAGGCTTTGTCCAATGTGCAACTGGAGGAGAGCAATGAAACATGGCATTCAGTCACAAAAGGTTGTTGCTGAAGTTATTAAACAAAAGCCAACAGTTCGTTGGTTGTTTCTCACATTAACAGTTAAAAATGTTTATGATGGCGAAGAATTAAATAAGAGTTTGTCAGATATGGCTCAAGGATTTCGCCGAATGATGCAATATAAAAAAATTAATAAAAATCTTGTTGGTTTTATGCGTGCAACGGAAGTGACAATAAATAATAAAGATAATTCTTATAATCAGCACATGCATGTATTGGTATGTGTGGAACCAACTTATTTTAAGAATACAGAAAACTACGTGAATCAAAAACAATGGATTCAATTTTGGAAAAAGGCAATGAAATTAGACTATGATCCAAATGTAAAAGTTCAAATGATTCGACCGAAAAATAAATATAAATCGGATATACAATCGGCAATTGACGAAACTGCAAAATATCCTGTAAAGGATACGGATTTTATGACCGATGATGAAGAAAAGAATTTGAAACGTTTGTCTGATTTGGAGGAAGGTTTACACCGTAAAAGGTTAATCTCCTATGGTGGTTTGTTAAAAGAAATACATAAAAAATTAAACCTTGATGACACAGAAGAAGGCGATTTGATTCATACAGATGATGACGAAAAAGCCGATGAAGATGGATTTTCTATTATTGCAATGTGGAATTGGGAACGGAAAAATTATTTTATTAAAGAGTAGTTCAACAAACGGGCCATATTGTAGAGTAAGACTTATTAAACTAAGCAGGAGAGCTGCATAAGGAGATAGGAGAATAAATGAAACAAAATAAACTTCACTACTATACCACAATGATAATGACTCAGTTCCCAGATATAAGCATACAATCCGTCGAGTCGCTTGGTGAGGGCTTTAGGAATTACGCGATCCTCGTCAATGGAGATTGGGTTTTTCGTTTTCCCAAGAGTCAACAAGGTGCAGACGAATTGAACAAAGAAATCCAATTGCTACCTCTGTTGGTCGGTTGTGTTAAGGTGAATATTCCACAGTATGTATATATCGGAAAGCGAAGTGATGGAAATCCCTTCGTGGGCTACCGTAAAGTCCAAGGCCAAATCTTGGGTGAAGACGGGATGGCCGTTTTTCCCGATGATGCAAAAGATCGACTGGCGCTGCAACTTGCTGAGTTCATGAATGAGCTAAGCGCATTTCCTGTTGAAACTGCCATATCAGCCGGGGTTCCTGTTACAAACCTGAAAAATAAAATTCTCTTGCTATCGGAAGCTGTGGAGGATCAGGTGTTCCCTCTTCTTGATGAGTCTTTAAGGGACTATCTCACGCTGCGCTTCCAATCCTATATGACTCATCCGGTATATACACGATATACGCCGAGACTAATTCACGGCGATTTGTCACCTGATCATTTTTTGACGAATTTGAATTCACGTCAGACCCCATTAACAGGCATTATCGATTTTGGTGATGCCGCAATAAGTGATCCCGATTATGATTATGTATACCTTTTGGAAGATTGCGGCGAGCTGTTTACTCGGCAAGTGATGGCTTATAGAGGCGAGGTTGACTTGGATACTCTCATCAGAAAAGTCTCCTTGTTCGTAACGTTCGATCAAGTCAGTTACCTGTTAGAAGGCTTAAGGGCAAGGGATCAGGACTGGATTTCTGAAGGGTTAGAGCTTTTGGAAGAGGATAAGGCCAACAATTTTGGTGCGAACAGTGCTTAATGATTCCTTTACTCAAAAATGGATAGACAGCAGTTTTGTAGCTTATATTGGCTCAAACATATAATAAACCGAAAGAAAATCTTGAATCAAAATTTTGGATGGCGTTAATTTACAATACAACGAAAGATGTTTACT
>NZ_JBRUDG010000064.1:0-2402 GCF_053203725.1 Streptococcus porcorum
ACTTTAGGATGGAAATCTCCTATCGATATCAGAAAAGCTTTACTAGGAGCTAGCTCCTAGTAAAGCTTAACAAATGGATAGCTTCAAAATAACATTTTAGGTCTCACATCATTGACAAAGGTACATAGAAGCGATGACGCTTCCTTTTACCATTAGTCTGGTTACCCGTGATAAAGTCTCTTCAAAGGACCTTTTAGAAAGAGTTAGTCAAGATATTTTATCTGCTCTAGGAGAAATCGAACAAAAATTCTCAGCCTTTCGTGCGACTTCATTGGTGAGCCGCTTTCAGAAAGGGGATGAGACGGTGATGCTTGATCCTGAATTTCAAGAGATTTTTGCACGTGTTACCATTGCAAAAAAAGAAACTAGAGGTGCTTTTGACCCTTATTTTCAAGGTGTCTATAATCCCACTGGTCTGGTGAAAGGCTGGGCTGTAGAAAAGGTATTTCAGCAGTACTTGAAGCCCTTGTTGCAACTGTCTGAAATAGAGGCAGTCTGCCTAAATGGTGGAGGGGATATGCAATTTGAAACCAGAGATAATAGTTCGTTTATCTGGAAAATTGGCATCGAAAATCCAGACCATTTGCAAGAAATGATTGCGAGATTTCAAATGAAAACAGGCGCTTTAGCCACTTCAGGTTATAGCAAGCGTGGTCGTCATATTCTATCACAGTCAACCATCAAACAAGTCACTATTTTAGATGCGAGTTTAGCTCAGGCTGATATTTGGGCAACGGCAGCCTTAGTTTTATCAGAATCTGATTTTTGTCAAATGATTGCTGATAAAAAATTAAGCGGACTTTATGTGACCGATACCAAGAAACAATTTTTTCAATATGGAGAACTAAAAAATGTTTAAGAAAAATAATTATGCTCTAGGCTTGGCCTGGCTAACGGCAGTTTTTATCTTGCCGACTCCTTTTATTTATACGTTTGTTAATGGGATGTCAGCTTTAAGTAGTCAGCGACGAATTGGGATTGCCTATGGTATTATCGCTTATGTCTGGATGTTGTTGGCGATTTATATTGGGACAAAGCCAAAGTGGCTTGATCGTTTAATTGGACTTCCTGCGGCTTACATGATTCATGGGATTTTAAGTCTAGTAGCTATTTTATTAGCTTTTATGCATAAGAGTTTGAGCCCTTCTTATGGTTTAATCAGTACCACGGGTGATCTTGCCTTCAATATTTTCCTTGGAATTGGTCTTTACTCCATGATTTTTATGGCTGGTTGGCTAACAAGTAGAGTCCCATTTTTATTGACCATTAAGCGTTATTTGGAGAAAGTGTTTAAGCATGAAATTTCAGTTTGGCTACACAGGCTCAATATTTTGGCGACATTACTTGTGTTTCTTCATGTTCAGTTAATCCCTGATATTCGCAGTAATACAGCTTTTATGCTAGTCTTTTATCTGTCAAGCATCTTTGTTTTTGGTAGCTACCTTTGGGCAAAGTTGAAACCAACTGCTACAGGATTTCCAGCTGAACTTCTGGCTAATCAAGAGATTGGTCCCAATATTTATGAATTACGGATCAAGGTTCCAAAAGTACGCTCTCAACAAATGAAACCAGGAGATTTTATTTTCATTTCTTTTCCAGAGGTTAAGGGTCTGACAGAGCCGCATCCTTTTTCTATTGTCAATGATCCTAGGGGGGCGAGTGAGCTTGTCTTGGCGATTCGTGGCGATGGTGATTTTACAAAGCAATTGCAAGGTGTTACCGCACCAGCTAAACTTCATGTTGACGGTGGTTATGGCATGTATCAATCCATTATTGATGATCAAAAACCTCAAGAGGTTTTAATGATTTCAGGAGGAATTGGAGTAACTCCTATTTTGTCAGTGATTGAGGGAAATCCTGACCTTAAAACGACAGTCTTTCACGGTGCTTCAACGCAAGCAGCCTTGATTTATGGTGATAAATTTGCCAAGTGGCAAGCTGAGCGTGATAATTTTATAGTTAACCGTGTGGTTGGGATGTATCAAGAAGAGGACGTTTTAGCTTATCTACCAGAGGATAAAAAAGATTTTACTGTTCTGATTAGTGGACCACCCGCAATGGCTCGCTATTGGGAGAAGGTTATGAAAGCCAATGGTGTCCCCAAAGGACAGATTTTTTATGAAGAATTTGGATGGTAATTTTTGTAGAAACTCAGTCAGTCTGAGTTTCTTTTTTTGATATAACAGTTAACCTATTTTTATAGATTGGTTGACAAATAAAAATTCTTAGTATAAACTAAGAAACAAAGTCACTTGCGGATAATCATTTTAATGCGATGTACCTTTGTCAATGATGTGAGACCTAAAATGTTATTTTGAAGCTATCCATTTGTTAAGCTTTACTAGGAGCTAGCTCCTAGTAAAGCTTTTCTGATATCGATAGGAGATTTCCATCCTAAAGTT
>NZ_JBRUDG010000065.1:0-2289 GCF_053203725.1 Streptococcus porcorum
TTTAGGATGGAAATCTCCTATCGATATCAGAAAAGCTTTACTAGGAGCTAGCTCCTAGTAAAGCTTAACAAATGGATAGCTTCAAAATAACATTTTAGGTCTCACATCATTGACAAAGGTACAAGTTGACATCATAGCTCGGCTCAGGTGCTGGATAATGTGAAATCGATCAAGAACAATTTTCGCTCTTGGAAATAGCTGTTTGATGATGGGAATATAGCTACCCGACATGTCCACTGTCACGACCTTGACAGTCTTTCTAACGGCTCTAGGATACTTGTAGAAATAGTTCTTTATGGTAGCTTGGCGGTTATTCTCGAGAATGGTCACAATGCGTCTCGTCTCAAAATCCTGGGCAATAAAGGCAAGTTTTCCTTTGTTCCGACTAAATTCATCCCAGCTTAAGACTTTTGGTAATGTCGTAAAATCTTGAGGAAATTGAAACTGAGCCAATTTTCTCTGTACGACGGACACGGAAATGTGTAGTCTCCTAGCGATAGCTGAGTTGGTCATGTTTTCTGTGTGTAGTTGAGTGACTTTCTCCCAGATTGGTTGGGAAATCTGACAGTTTTTCTTGACCAGAGGTGTCTCAGAAACGGTTACTTTTTGGCAAGATTTGCACTGAAACCGCCGCTTCTTAAGCAGTAGGAGGGTTGGAAGCCCCTGACAATCTAAAATTGGAATTTTTGAGGGCATTTGAAAATCGTACTTGATACATTTTTCTTGGCAATGAGGACAGCTAGGACTGTCGTAATCTAGCTTTGCCCTGATCTCTAGATGGGTTTGATGTTTCAAAACGAATAGAATTTTAATGTTTTTATCTTTGATTCCGATAAGTTCTGTGGTATGATCTTCGCTTTTTTATTTCTAGGCTCAGGAATCAAGAGTCACTTCCCTGACTCTTGATTTATTCCATATGAACCCTTTCTAATGAGTTGTTTGAACGCTTTTCATTATAGGTCATATGGGACTTTTTTAAGTTTTCAAATTTCCTGAAACCAAAGGCATTTCTCTTATTTGGCGTTGGAACAAGGTGATTCTAGGTCATTCTAGGTCATTCAAAACCTTGTCCTTATCCTTTAGAAATGTCTTAAACACCGTCTGGAAAAACTGTCGCAGCTCATCTGAGTAAGATAGGAGTTTTTTCTAGAATTTTCTGGCTAGTTAAGTGTATCCGAAACTTAGGGTGCTAGAATTGTTAATTGTTGAGTTTACGGATATCCTGTTATACGAGTTTCTAGTAAGGTCTCAAAGTACGGTATTAGTGTTCTTAATTATCAATTAGGAAGCAGCTTTTCCCCTTGCTGTGACTTGAACAACAAAAGTTAACGGTCTTTTCGATTTGTTTTTCAAACGGTTAAATCCTACAAACCATTTGATTAAGCTTCCATGTCTCTATTTTTACGATAGGTAGTCCTGTTTTCTTATTATGCTCTATTATATAGCTAGGCTTCATTTCAACATGACATTTATGTCATGTTGAAATGCTAAAAAATTTTATATGATAATTTAGTAAGTTTTAGAGCTTACAAAATGATCATAAGGAGTGTAGTATAATGCAAGAAGAAAATCAGAAAGATTTTGAAGCGATCTACAAAAAAGTTGCGGCTATAGTGAATAAAACACGCCAGAATTACTATATCAAACTTTGGGACTATGACGACTGGCATCAAGAAGGTAGAATCATATTATATCGATTACTGAGAGACTTTCCAGAGTTTAGAAAAGATGATCCCAAACTATTTACCTATTTCAAAACAAAATTTATCAACCACGCTAATGATGTTGTTAGAGCGCAAGAAAGCCAGAAGCGTCGTTTTAGTAAAATGGCCTATGAAGAAATCGGAGAAATGGGGGATAGTATTTGTCAAGACAGACTATTTTTAGATGAAATAGTAGCTTTTGAAGATGCCTTATCTCGTTTTGAATCTACCTTAAATTATAAGGAAAAAGTGCAATACAAACAATTTTTAAGAGGGGAAAGATTTAGAGGACAAAAAGTTATGAAATCACGGTTACAGAGTTACCTATCTGACTTCAAAAATTAGGTTAATAAACAGTAGTAAAATATAAGGGAGATTGAGTGTTGAACACTTTTTTGAAAAAAAAATAAAAAAACACAAAAAAGTGTTGACACTTAATTGATAAGCTGATATACTATAATAGTTGTCGCGAGAGAGCGACAAAGACCTTTGAAAACTGAACAAGACGAACCAAACGTGCAGGGTTACGAAAGTAACCTGTCAAGAAACAATAAGTCAGCGATGACAAGAAGAGCGTGAGCTCAAA
>NZ_JBRUDG010000066.1:0-1789 GCF_053203725.1 Streptococcus porcorum
TAGCGAAGATTTTGTGATATACTAGTCATGAGAAGATTCCTTTTTGATGAGTGGTGGTACTCTTATCATATCAGGGAATCTTCTTTTTGACTTCTAGAAGTCTCACATCTATTGTAACGCTACATTTGTCTCTTTTTATTTTTATTCAATATAATTTACAAGATTATGTAGCTGTGATAGAATAGATTGTTACCATAATGTAGGAGATAAGAAAATTGAATATTTTTAGAAAAAAAAATCCAGGTCGCGATAAGACAGAGATGATAAGACATCTTCGTGTTTACGACTTGATTTTTCTTGGTTTAGGCTCAATGGTAGGAACAGGGATTTTCACCATAACAGGTATTGGTGCCGCAACTTATGCTGGTCCAGCATTAACTGTTTCTATTATTATTTCTGCGATTGCTGTTGGAATTTCTGCTTTGTTTTATGCAGAATTTGCCTCACGTATCCCGGCAAATGGAGGAGCATATAGTTATATTTATGCAACTTTAGGTGAATTTCCGGCTTGGCTTGCTGGATGGCTGATTATCATGGAATTTTTGACAGCTGTGTCTGGAGTTGCAGCTGGTTGGGGAGGTTACTTTAAAGGGCTTCTTGCTAATTATAATATTGTTCTACCCACAGCTTTAAATGGGACTTTTAATCCCAGTAAAGGACAGTATATTGACTTGCTTCCGGTTTTAGTCATTATTTTGGTCACTGGACTCGTCCTTTTGAACTCAAAGAGTGTCTTACGCTTTAATAGTGCATTGGTTATTCTGAAGTTCTCTGCCCTTGCAGTATTTATCATAAGTGGTATATTTTTTATTAAACCAGACAATTGGTCTGATTTTGCTCCTTTTGGTTTCGGTCAAATTTATGGAGGAAAAACGGGTATTATGGCTGGGGCTTCACTGATGTTTTTTGCTTTTTTAGGTTTTGAATCCATTTCAATGGCAGTTGATGAAGTGAAGGAACCACAAAAAAATGTCCCAAGAGGTATTGTTTTATCCTTGTCAATTGTTACGGTCTTATATATCTTAGTGACTCTTATCCTAACAGGGATTGTTCATTATACTAAACTCAATGTTGCAGATGCTGTTGCTTTTGCTTTGCGTAATGCTGGCTTAGATTGGGCAGCTAATTATGTTTCTATGGTTGCTATTCTTACTCTAGTTACAGTATGTATTTCAATGACTTATGCATTGACTAGAACAGTTTACTCTATTAGTAGAGATGGCTTACTTCCAAAAAGTCTAAGTCAGGTTACTCGTCACAGTAAAGTTCCTAAAAATGCGACATTGCTTGTTGGAGCTGCGACATTAATTTGTGCAGGGGTCTTTCCATTAGCCAGTATTGCAGAATTTTTAAATATTTGTACTTTAGCCTATCTTATTATGTTAGCCATAGCTATTATAAAGTTGAGAAAAGATCAAGGGGAGCCTCTAGCAGGACAATTTAGAACACCTTTTGTTCCAGTTCTACCGATCCTATCAATTATAATTTGTCTTTCATTAATGAGTCAGTATCAAACTTTAACATGGATTGCTTTTATTGTTACAGTGCTTATTAGTATAGTAATCTACTTTGTTTACGGATATAGGAATTCAGCAGTAAAAAATACCTAGATATAATTCAACTATACTGTTTGCTAGATAAAAAAACAACACACGAGAAGATCCGACGGTCTTCTCTTTTTTGATGTTTAAATCAAATGCCCCTAAGTTGTTGTCGTCTTCTTTTCCTAAATTCAATAGAGGTATAAAAAAATGAAAAAAAGTGTTGACAATCCATCAATTATCATGCT
>NZ_JBRUDG010000067.1:0-1777 GCF_053203725.1 Streptococcus porcorum
GTTTCAGGAACTTTGAAAACTTTAAAAAACGGATTTTGATTGCCTTGAACATAAAGAAAGAGAGAACGAATTTCGTCCTCTCTAGGTGTTAGCTTTTCATCTACCCACTACAGTTGACAAAGAGCCCGACTTTTTTCCTTTTTCTGTTTATTTTTACTATTGTAACACTTTTGGCTTATGCTTCTATGAATTATATATTATTAAATCATGAAAAAGAGACACTTCAAGCAAATAGTCAAAAGTTGAGTACGGAATTGTCTGAGATTGATAAGGAGTTGACTTTAGATAATTTATCAGACTATCTTTATACGCATAGAGATTCTGATGTGGTGAAGGTTCAAGAATCGATTAGGGAACATCATATTTTTCGAGAAATGAGAGATTTGTCCTCTGTCTTGATATCAACACAACAAGCTTATATTTACAGTAGTCAAAAGCGATTAATTTTTACAACAGATTCTGAAAAAAATCCTCCAACCTTACGATATGTTGGGGAGATTTATTCAACGGCCTACAGTAACGTGAAAGGATATGTGCTGACTAAGCCGATTTATGCAAAATCCAACTCTAAAAAGATTATAGGTTATATTCAAATATTTCAAAATTTGCAAGTTTATTATAATCTTCGTAACCGTGTATTTTTCTTTTTGGTTATCATGGAAATTTTTATTTTGATTATTGGGCAGCTAGTTATTGTTGAGTTTTCTAGGCGTTTTTTAAGTCCTGTCCATACTTTAAATGCTTCCATGCGTGGGGTTGTGAAAAATCCTTCAGATTTATCTAAGCGTGTAGAAATTCATACTGGCGATGAGATTGAAAGTTTAGCTCATATTTATAATCAGATGCTGGAGCGGTTGAGTGAGCAAAATGATCGCCAAGTTCGTTTTATTAGCGATGTCAGTCATGAACTTAGAACTCCTATCGCTGTGATTAAGGGTCATTTAGATTTGTTGCAGCGTTGGGGGAAAAATGATCCTGAAATTCTAGAAGAGAGCTTAGAGGTTAGTTCAGTAGAAATTAATCGTATGAATATCATGATTAATGATATGCTTGAGATGGTGCGTATCACAGGAAGTTTTGAGCAGCATCAAAATGATACTTGTATAGTTCAAACATCAAGTGCCGCCATTGTGGGGAATTTTAGAGGCTTACACCCTGATTTCGACATCACCTTAAGTGAGCATATAGCTCAGCCTATTATGATTAAGATGTATAAAAATCATTTTGAACAAGCGTTGACTATCCTAATGGATAATGCTGTTAAATATTCTAGAGATAAAAAGGTTATTGACTTATCAATAGATTTAGAGGATCAATATGCTTTGATCAGGGTTAAGGATCAGGGAGAAGGAATTTCTAAAGAAGATCTACAGCATATTTTTGAGCGCTTTTATAGGTCTGATAAGTCACGCCATCGTGTAAGTACACAAGCTGGTTTAGGGATTGGGCTATCTATTTTGAGTGAAATTGTGGAAGCTTATCATTGTCAGATAGATGTTGTGAGTGAAGTGGATAAGGGAACAGAGTTTATGTTGCGCATCCCTATTGTAAGGGAAAAATGATCATTAGCATCATAGATGATATTTCTATTGAGAGGTTGGTGCAATCCAACCTCTTTATGTATTCTTTTAAAAACACTGTCGTATCTTACTGTACCTTTGTCAATGATGTGAGACCTAAAATGTTATTTTGAAGCTATCCATTTGTTAAGCTTTACTAGGAGCTAGCTCCTAGTAAAGCTTTTCTGATATCGATAGGAGATTTCCATCCTAAAGTT
>NZ_JBRUDG010000068.1:0-1189 GCF_053203725.1 Streptococcus porcorum
TTATTGCGGGAGCAGGATTTGAACCTACGACCTTCGGGTTATGAGCCCGACGAGCTACCTAGCTGCTCCATCCCGCGATATTAAAACAAAAAGGAGGATGTGGGATTCGAACCCACGCACGCTTTTACACGCCTGACGGTTTTCAAGACCGTTCCCTTCAGCCGGACTTGGGTAATCCTCCAAATAAAATATGGACCTTGTAGGACTCGAACCTACGACCGCTCGGTTATGAGCCGAGTGCTCTAACCAGTTGAGCTAAAGGTCCAAAACCATTCATAAATAATAGCGGCGAAGGGGATCGAACCCCCGACCTCCCGGGTATGAACCGGACGCTCTAGCCAGCTGAGCTACACCGCCATTTTCTTCATCGGGAAGACAGGATTCGAACCTGCGACACCTTGGTCCCAAACCAAGTACTCTACCAAGCTGAGCTACTTCCCGAAGTAATGCACCCTAGAGGAGTCGAACCTCTAACCGCCTGATTCGTAGTCAGGTACTCTATCCAGTTGAGCTAAGGGTGCTATTCAATTATGCCGAGGACCGGAATCGAACCGGTACGAAGGTTACCCTTCGCAGGATTTTAAGTCCTGTGCGTCTGCCAGTTCCGCCACCCCGGCTACTAGCTCAAGCGAACGACGGGATTCGAACCCGCGACCCCCACCTTGGCAAGGTGGTGTTCTACCACTGAACTACGTTCGCATATAAATGCCGGCTACATGACTTGAACACGCGACCCTCTGATTACAAATCAGATGCTCTACCAACTGAGCTAAGCCGGCTAACTTCTCTAATGCGGGTTAAGGGACTTGAACCCCCACGCCGTTAAGCGCCAGATCCTAAATCTGGTGCGTCTGCCAATTCCGCCAAACCCGCATATGACCCGTACTGGGCTCGAACCAGTGACCCATTGATTAAAAGTCAATTGCTCTACCAACTGAGCTAACGAGTCATGCCTTCAACTTTCATTGAACGGTCCCGACGGGAATCGAACCCGCGATCTTCGCCGTGACAGGGCGACGTGATAACCGCTACACTACGGGACCTATTGTATTTCTACAACTGATGGGAGTTAACGGGATCGAACCGCTGACCCTCTGCTTGTAAGGCAGATGCTCTCCCAGCTGAGCTAAACTCCCTTTAGCTAAGCGACTTCCCTATCTCACAGGGGGCAACCCCCAACTACATCAGG
>NZ_JBRUDG010000069.1:0-1170 GCF_053203725.1 Streptococcus porcorum
AAGATGAGATTTCCCATGATTTTATATCAGTAAGAGCCCTGAGAGATGATCAGGTAGATAGGTTAGAAGTGGAAGCATGGTGACATGTGTAGCGGACTAATACTAATAGCTCGAGGACTTATCCAAAGATAAAATTCAACGACGTCAGTATTGACAGCGTGCGGTTTTCTTGATAGAGTATAGATATTCAATTTTGAGTGGTCAAACCATTCGATAGTTAAGTGACGATAGCCTAGGAGATACACCTGTTCCCATGCCGAACACAGCAGTTAAGCCCTAGTACGCCTGATGTAGTTGGGGGTTGCCCCCTGTGAGATAAGGAAGTCGCTTAGCTTATTCCGCCATAGCTCAGTTGGTAGAGCGCATGACTGTTAATCATGATGTCACAGGTTCGAGCCCTGTTGGCGGAGTAATAGATTAGTCAGTAGAAGAGAAGTAGACAGATTTAGGTTGATTTGTCTATTTTTTATCTCTTACTGAATTGTAGTAGATAGATGAAAAGCTAACACTTAGAGAGGACGATATTCGTCCTCTCTTTTTCAATATTCAAAGTGATGTAAATCTTAGTTTTAAAGTTCTTAAAGTTCCTAAACCCGAAAGCCTGTCTCTTGATGTCCTTGATGAGTTTATTGGTCGCTTCCAGTTTAGCGTTGGAATAGGGTAGTTCAATGGCGTTCGTGATATAAGTTTTATACTTTAGAAAGGTCTAAAAAACAGTTTTGAAGGCAGGATTGACAAGGTTAAGGTTGTCTTCTAGAAGCTCGAAGAAATAGTTCGAGTTCTTCTCTTGGAAATGGAAGAGGAGAATCTGGTAGAGGTCATAATAGAATCTTAGTTGGTCTGAGAACTCTAGTGTTTTCTGAACAACCTCTTTCGGTGTCAAGGTTTGTCCAAAGGTGCGAGAATAAAAGAGGTTCTGAGATAGTTTACGACTATCTTTTTGAAGAATTCGCCAGTGATTTTTCATGGCTCGATAAGGTAGGGAAGGTGTATCAAATGTTTTCATCATGTCAATTCTAGTTGACATCATAGCTCGGCTCAGGTGTAGCGTTACAATAGATGTGAGACTTCTAGAAGTCAAAAAGAAGATTCCCTGATATGATAAGAGTACCACCACTCATCAAAAAGGAATCTTCTCATGACTAGTATATCACAAAATCTTCGCTATTT
>NZ_JBRUDG010000007.1:0-74539 GCF_053203725.1 Streptococcus porcorum
ATAGCGAAGATTTTGTGATATACTAGTCATGAGAAGATTCCTTTTTTGATGAGTGGTGGTACTCTTATCATATCAGGGAATCTTCTTTTTTGACTTCTAGAAGTCTCACATCTATTGTAACGCTACATTACCATCAAAAAGTATTGCAAACTAAACTTTTTAATGATAAAATAGATTAAACACTATACTTAAACATTAGGAGATTATTATGTCAAAAAAAGTAAAAGTTTTAACAGGTTTAACACTCGTAGCTGGAACAACCTTAATTGGAATGACAGCAAAAGCTGAAGAAACAATGGTCGAATCTGAACAAAGAAGTGCTGTTCTAACTTCTAATACAGATTCAACTGCATTGGAAGCAACCTCCAATGGTGTAACAGAGAATACTGCAGTTCAAACAGAGGTTACGGAAAATACTACAAACGAAGTCTTAACTTCAACTATAGAAACACCTGTGGTTGATCAAGCGACTAAAGAAGAGGTATCTGAACAAGAGGAGATTAATGTTCAAGAAGCTTTGGCTAATCAAGAGATTTTGGTTAATCAACAATCTCAAGTAGTAGGTGACGTAGCAAATCAACTTAATTCTGCTAAAGAAGAATTGGTTTCTTTGGAGGAAAATCAAACAGATGAGTCTGCCTATAAAGAAGTCCTAGCTCAGCAATATCAAACACAAGATGGTAGAATTACAGATTCTACAGATGATAGTTTTGTCTATGCACTTCGTGATATTGATAGTGATGGGACACGAGAACTCTTTATTGGTTCAGTTAAACAAGATAATGATATTGTCCGCCTATATACTATTTCTGAGGATAATCAAGTGACTCAGTTTGGTACTAATGGAAATGGTGTAATGGGAAGTTCCCTTGCAAGAGCACAATTTTATCCGTTATCAGATGGAACGTTTTTGGAAGTAGGATCAGGAGGAGCATATCTTCATACTTACAGCGTATTTACTTATGATTCTGTTGATGGCTTCAGTGAAAAAGCTTCGTATTTAGAAACTCGCGTTAATGAGGAACTAGTTACTGAAGATTTTACTGGAGGAGAACGAACAGGAAAAGTAGTCTCTAATGATATCATTGCTCAACTGAAAAGTATGATTGTATCTACTGATGACTGGGGATGGAGAAGTGTTGACGATGTTAGTGCCCTAAAGCTAAATACTCTTCAAGATGATGAAAAGGCTATCCGTATTCAAGAATTGAAAAAAGAGATTGAAACATTAGAAGAAAGCTATAATGTTGAGGAGGAGAAATTAGTCCAACTAAAATTAGAGTTGGCTAGATTATCAGCTCTTGTATTAGGTCAAGACAATACATTAACAGTAGGAGAAGATGAAGCGTCAGAAACAAGAGTAGCTAGTGTACAGACGGAGTCAAATAAGGTGACTGGTCAATTTGATGCTAAAGAAAATCAAAAACAAAAGATTCAATCGACCTATAATCAAGTTGTTACACAACAAGTTTCGACAAAACTTTTAGAAGAAAATAAAGCAGTTACTAATTCAACTAGCACTGCTACACTTCCAAATACAGGAGAAGCTAATACAGCTGTCTTTACACTTCTGGGATTGTCTGTTTTAGGTCTTGCAGGAATTAGTTTGAAGCGTAAGTTTTAGGAACAAGTGTTAAAATTTTGATGAAATTAATCCACTCTCGGTGATATGGGGAGTGGATTTTTTAAAAGGAGATAAAATGAATCAAGAAGAATGGATAGCTTATTTTGAAGAGATTTATGGTCGCAAACCAGAACCTGAGGAGTTGAAGCAAGCGATTTTATCAAGGGAGATTCACCACATTGATGGAAAAGTTCACAAGCTTAAAAGTTTTAGTATGCTTGCCTTTTTTCTAGTATTAGTAGTAGGGGGAACTTATTATGGTTTCTTTAAAATCCAGCCTTCTAGCACTAGCTCTTTGTCAATCATGTCAAGTAGTTTATCAGAATCTTCTTCTAATCCTGATGAAGGAATCTTTATTGTGCCAACTAGCTCTAGTTCAATTCAAGAAGCACAGCTTAAAAATATGAATTTGAATGCTCTTGTTTTGGGGGATTTTTCTAGTATTGCAGGGACTTGGAAAAATAGTTATCGACAGTTTGAAATTGGTGAGAGTGGTACATTTTCGTGGTCTGATACTTCAGAGAGAACGGCTATTAATGATGTTAAATTGGATTCGACAGGTCAGGCCATAGGTGTTTGGAATACTAATTATAAGCGATCTGGAGGGACAACTCCTAATACGAGTGATTATATTCAGTTTATTCCGGCTGGTGTTGTGATGCAAGGACAAAGTAACGACGTTAGTCGTGATAGGATTGTTGTCGGAGCCTATGTTGAACGCGCTAATGATCCAAATATTTTTTATCGTGTATCAGACTAATATTTTTGCCTGATGATATTCTTTTTATAAAAATGAATTCTTTAAGTTTCTTTTAAGTTCTCACAGCTATACTATATTTATCCTAAAACTTTTCTTTTTCATAAATCTCCTGATCAGGTAGGACGTGAAAGTTCTACTTGGTCTTTTTATTTCCCCATAAACCCTAAAACTTCTAAGTCACAAAGAAGAGAGTGGGGTTACTTAAAGTCATTTGCACCAAAAACAGCCCCTCATAATGAAGAGCTGTAGGAGATTTATGAAAAAGAAAAGTTTTAGGATGTTTATAGTATAAGTTGCTTAGCTTAACCAAGACTTAACGTAACCTTTCATAAAACTTAAAGTTCATCTTGTTACAAAAACAGCCCCTCAGAATGAGGAGCTGTAGGAGATTTATGAGAAAGAAAGTTTATTAGGATGTTTATAGTATAAGTTGCTTAGCTTAAAGGATACTTAACGTAGCCTTTCGTGAAACTTAAAGGTCATCTTGTTACAAAAATAACCCCTCGTTAAGAGGAGCTGTAGGAGATTTATGAAAAAGATATGCCAGCTCTTTGGGCTTTAGCCCTTAGAGATGACGATACTGGGCTATGCCCAGTAAAAGTTTATTAGGATGTTTATAGTATAAGTTGCTCAGCTTAAAGGATGCTTAACGTAACCTTTCATAAAACTTAAATGAAAAATAAGCTGTTAGGTTCTATTTAAGGCTGTTGAGGTGGCTTTCAAAACTTTCTGATGAGGCATTAACGGTGATGTCTTTTAAGGTTAAGGGGTGAGTGAAACTAAGTCTGTGAGCGTGTAGGAGGAGTCGAGGAGCTTTTTCATTGCTGTAAAGAGGGTCTCCTAAAATTGCATGACCATGATGAGAAAGGTGGACACGAATTTGATGTGTGCGCCCTGTTTTAAGGCGACAATTAACGAGGCTATGGCGAGGAAGTACTTTTTTAACAGTCACCAAAGTGGTGGCTTTCTGTCCATGATGAGCGTCCACACGTCGTTTGCGACGATCATGTCGGTCTCTTCCAATCATGTCAGTGTAAGTTAACTCCTTTTTTGAGAAATGGCCTTTTGCAATAGCCCAATATTGACGTGATATTTTTCGATCTTCAAGAAGACGATTTAGAATAGGAAGAATAAAAGGATTCTTAGCAAATAAAATTGCACCGCTAGTCTCCATATCTAGTCTGTGGACGACATAGCAGGTCTGCCCAACATAGGCAGAGACATGATTTAAGAGGGCAATTTCTGTGGGGTCATTACCGTGGGTTTTCATCCCTTCAGCCTTGTTGACGATGATAAGGTGTTCGTCTTCATAAAGACAGTCCACCAAGGAAGGGTTGCCCAAAGGAATCGTCTTTAGAGGATAATCGTCTTGATCAAAGGTAAGCTGTAAGAGGTCACCAGCTTTGATAGGGCTCTGCCAGTTAATAGCCTGCCCGTTGACAAGGACATGTTTTTTAGTTCTTAAAAAATGACGAATCTTACGAGGAATTAGAAAATACTCTTCTAAGAGGGTTTTAACAGTGGTTTCAGGCATTTTTTTAGGAATTTCAATCTCGATTAACATGCTAATATTATAGCATTTTTGACAAAATTGGTATAATGAGGATATGAGTATGAAAGATAAATGGAAAAAATGGCCTTTTGGCCGAAAGAAAACAATTGAAGATGAACAAGATTTAGAAGATACTATTTCGTTTCAATTTGACGATGATGACGTTAAAGAAGAGTTAGATCAGGAGGCGGCTCACTATCATCGTAGTCGTCAAAAGGAAGAAAAAGTACCTGACAAGAAACGTCATCCTATCTTGGTCTTTTTATCCAAGTTGCGTCTTCCTAAGAATCATTGGTTTCGTCGTTTCTGGCGTCGCTTTCACCTAACAAAGATCTTATTGATTATGATTGGGGTTTTTGTTTTGTTAACAGGGACCTACCTCTTTTATCTGGCTAAAACAGCTAATGTCTCTGACTTGCAAGCTGCATTAAAGGCAACGACCGTTATTTATGACAAAAATGAAGCTGAGGCTGGTAGTCTGAGTGGGCAAAAAGGGACCTATGTTGAGCTAGATGCTATTTCTGATGATTTGGAAAAAGCAGTGATTGATACAGAAGACCGCACGTTTTACGAAAATAATGGAATCAATATCAAACGTTATTTGTTGGCGATTTTAACGCTGGGGCGTTCAGGTGGTGGCTCAACCATTACGCAGCAGTTAGCTAAAAATGCTTACTTGAGTCAAGATCAGACGATTAAGCGTAAGGCGCGTGAGTTTTTCTTGGCGCTGGAGTTGACCAAAAAGTATAGTAAGGATGAGATTTTGACCATGTATCTCAATAATGCTTACTTTGGAAATGGTGTCTGGGGTGTTGAGGATGCGAGTCAAAAATACTTTGGCGTCTCCGCTAGTCAATTAACCGTTGATGAAGCGGCTACTTTGGCTGGAATGTTGAAAGGTCCTGAGATTTATAATCCGCTTTATTCGATAGAAAATGCGACTAATCGTCGTGATACGATTTTGCAAGTTATGGTAGATGCAGGAACATTGACTCAAGAACAAGCTGATCAGTATAAGGCTGTAGATATGGCAAGCGTTCTGAATGACACCTATGCAGGTAAGGTTGATGATTACAAGTACCCGTCTTATTTTGATGCAGTAATTAATGAAGCGATTTCAAAATATGGTCTGACGGAAAAAGATATTGTCAATAATGGGTATAAAATTTATACTGAACTGGATCAAAATTATCAGGCTGGTATGCAGTTGACGTTTGATAACGATGATTTATTTCCTGTATCAGAGTATGATGGCACAACAGCTCAAGCTGCCAGTGTTGCCTTAGATCCTAAAACAGGGGCAGTTCGTGGTTTAGTGGGTCGGGTTAATAGCACAGAGGATCCTACCTTTAGAAGTTTTAACTATGCTACGCAATCCAAACGTAGCCCAGCCTCGACCATTAAACCTCTGGTGGTTTACACACCTGCTATTGCATCTGGTTGGTCCATGAATAAAGAGCTACCTAATATGCTGACCAACTTTAATGGTTATCAGCCACATAACTATGGTGGTTTTGAGTCTGAGAGCGTTCCGATGTATCAAGCTTTAGCGAATTCCTATAATATTCCTGCTGTTTATACGATTGATAAGCTTGGAATTGATAAGGCGTTTAGTTATGGCAAACGTTTTGGCTTGAATATGGATTCTGCTAATCAAGAGCTGGGAGTTGCTCTGGGTGGTAGCGTGACGACTAACCCACTTGAGATGGCACAAGCCTATGCCACTTTTGCTAATGGCGGGGTGATGAACACAGCTCACCTCATTACTCGTATCGAAACAGCTAATGGTAAGGTTTTAAAAACCTTTGAAAACAAGGCTAAAAGGGTTATCAGTCAATCAGTAGCAGATAAAATGACCAGCATGATGTTAGGAACATTTTCAAATGGAACGGGAGTGAACGCTAATGTCTATGGTTATACGCTAGCTGGAAAGACAGGAACGGCTGAAGCAGAGTTTAATGCAGATGTTTCAAGTGATCAGTGGGTGATCGGTTATACGCCTGATGTTGTCATCAGTCAGTGGGTTGGTTTTGATAAGACCGATGAGAATCACTATTTATCAGACTCAAGTGCTGGAACAGCTTCTTACATCTTTAGTACCCAAGCAAGCTATATCCTTCCTTATACTGACGGCAACACTTTCTCAGTTGAAAATGCTTATACAGCTAATGGTATCGCCCTTGATTACGGTGGTAGCGAGGAAGTTACCAACACGGAGTCTAAGTCTATCTTAGATAGCTTACGAGAATCTGCCCAGTCGGCCTCACAACAAGTGACCGATGCTGTCGAAAATGCTAATATCGGTCAAAAAGCCCAAGAGTTATGGGATAATGTTGTTAACTATTTCAGATAGCTTGTCAGTCTTATAAAAAAATGATAAAATAAAGGTTACGGAGGCGTTATGGCACAGAAAAAAGCAAGTTTAGCGTGTACGGATTGTGGGTCTCGTAACTATTCTATTTCAGTAAGTAGCAACCCTAAACCAACACGTCTAGAAGTTAAGAAGTTTTGTAAATATTGCAAACAGTACACCCTACATAAAGAAACAAGATAGGAGAGAGAAAGTGAAGTTTATCGCTGGGATCTTCAAAGTATTGAAGGACACAACTTGGCCAACGCGTAAGCAAGTTTGGCGCGACTATATCGCAATTCTTGAATACACTGCCTTTTTTACAGTGATTATCTTTATCTTCGATAAATTGTTGACGTTAGGTCTAATCGAATTGATAAATATTTTCTAAAATAGCACACTTTCAAGGCTTTTGTGGTATAATACAGGTAAGAAATCAAGAAAGCCGTTTTAACGGCTTTTTTATAATGAAAGGAAAAAGTAGATGTTAGATAGTTTTGATAAAGGCTGGTTTGTTTTACAAACTTATTCAGGTTATGAAAACAAGGTTAAGGAAAATCTTTTACAGCGTGCGCAAACTTATAATATGTTGGATAATATTTTGCGCGTGGAGATTCCAACCCAGACTGTGAATATTGAAAAAAATGGGAAAACAAAAGAAGTAGAAGAAAATCGTTTCCCAGGTTATGTTTTGGTTGAGATGGTGATGACAGATGAAGCTTGGTTTGTGGTTCGTAATACTCCAAACGTTACAGGATTTGTCGGCTCACATGGTAACCGTTCTAAACCAACTCCACTTCTTGAAGAAGAGATTCGTACAATCTTATTGTCAATGGGACAAACTGTAGATGTCTTTGATACCAATATCAAAGAGGGCGATGTGGTTCAAATCATCGATGGCGCCTTTATGGGACAAGAAGGGCGTGTTGTGGAAATTGAAAACAATAAAGTTAAGATTATGATCAATATGTTTGGTTCAGAGACGGCTGCAGAAGTTGAACTTTACCAAATTGCAGAGCTATAAAAATCTTTAAATCTCGCGCAAGCGGGATTTTTTTCTATCTTCAGATACAACATAATCTGGAGGATATTGTGAGTTATGATGAAAATAAAAATGAAACATTAAAATAACAACTAAAAAATCAATGATTATATGATAGAATTAGTCAGATAAACCTTGACAATATATATTATAGTATGTGATAGTTTTGATAGAAAATTTTAAATTAAAATATTAGAAAATTTCTGATAAAAACTGATGATTATTTAAATTAAAATAATCTATCTATACTAACTTAAAGTAAATATTAAGAGGAGATTGACCACAAGATGAGAAGAAAAAACTCTAATCGTGACTATACGGAATCGTCGTGTAAGAGCCGTGTTAAGATGCACAAATCTGGGAAACACTGGGTTCGTACAGTTATGTCACAGATTAACCTTGTTCGCCTGTTTAAGGGTGATTCAGGTTAACATGAGGTTAAGGTTGAACGTCTAGAAAAAGAGGTAACGAACTACTCTGTTCCGACAGCTCTTTTACGTGGTCTAGCCTCAGCAGGTGCCTTGGCTGGTGGTACGATGGTGACTGAGAATGCTTTTGCAGAAGAAACTACTATCGCCTCAGAGACTAGCACGAGTACCTTAGCGACTACTGATACGATAGTCTTGTCTGACACAACAGTATCTTCAACAGATACAGCATCAGCAACAACCGCTACGATAATAACGACAACAGAAGCAGCTGACACCACAAGTGTATCTACTTCAGCTTCAACAAGCTTATCTGTTTTTGCGTCAGAGTCAATGAGCATTTCCTTGTCTGATTCGGTATCCGCATCAACATCAGTGTCGCTTTCAGAAAGTGCCTCGGCTTCAACCTCAACGTCTATTAGTGAATCTATCTCAGAATCCGTATCTGAGTCAGTTTCAGAATCAGTTATCGCCTCTGTCTCTGAGTCTATGTCAGAAAAAGCTAAACGCCGTCTCCCAAATACTGGTACAGAAGAAAATAACACAGGTCTTTTGTCAGGACTAGGCTTGCTCTTTGGTGCAGGATTACTTGCGAAGAGACGTCGCAGACGTGATGAAAAATAATGTGATCCCCTCTTGTGAGAGGAGTTAGGTGAGCTAGTCAAATCATTAAATCTCTAAGTTTTCGACATCGTTTGATACCTCAATGGTTAGGTTTACCGCCTAATGATTGGGGTATTTTTTAAGGAGTAAAACTATCCATCTTGCTTGTGAGTGAGGAAGAAGCGATCGATTGGTAACGTTATGCTGTTCAGAGGGTTTTCGAGTTTAAGTCTGTCAGCCTAGTTTTCTATCTTTTTTCTTTCCTGTTTTCGTGATATAATAGTGAAGATAATTTATTGACATGGAGAAATGATATGAGCTTCTACAATCACAAGGAAATCGAGCCCAAATGGCAGGAATTTTGGGCAAAAAACCACACCTTTAAGACAGGAACAGATGCAGAAAAGCCAAACTTTTATGCCCTAGACATGTTCCCTTATCCATCTGGTGCAGGCTTGCACGTTGGTCACCCTGAGGGCTATACGGCGACGGACATTCTCAGCCGTTACAAGCGTGCCCAAGGCTACAACGTTCTTCACCCAATGGGGTGGGATGCCTTTGGTTTGCCAGCAGAGCAATACGCTATGGACACGGGAAATGACCCAGCTGACTTTACAGCAGAAAATATCGCCAACTTCAAACGTCAGATTAACGCCCTTGGCTTTTCTTACGACTGGGACCGTGAGGTCAATACGACAGACCCTAACTACTACAAGTGGACCCAGTGGATTTTCACTAAGTTGTATGAAAAAGGCCTAGCCTACGAGGCAGAAGTGCCTGTAAACTGGGTGGAGGAATTGGGAACAGCTATCGCCAACGAAGAGGTCCTTCCTGACGGAACGTCTGAACGTGGTGGTTATCCAGTTGTCCGCAAGCCAATGCGTCAATGGATGTTGAAAATCACAGCCTATGCAGAGCGTCTGCTTAATGACTTGGAAGAAGTTGATTGGCCAGAGTCTATCAAAGACATGCAACGCAACTGGATTGGCAAGTCAATTGGTGCCAATGTGACTTTCAAGATCAAGGACACAGACAAGGACTTCACAGTCTTTACTACCCGTCCAGATACTCTTTTTGGTGCGACCTACGCTGTCCTTGCCCCTGAACACGACTTGGTAGATAGTATCACATCAGCTGAACAAGCAGAAGCTGTGGCAGAGTACAAACGCCAAGCTTCTCTTAAATCAGACCTAGCCCGTACAGACCTAGCAAAAGACAAGACAGGTGTTTGGACAGGTGCTTATGCCATCAACCCTGTCAACGGTAAAGAAATTCCAATCTGGATTGCCGACTATGTGCTGGCAAGCTACGGAACAGGTGCTATCATGGCTGTTCCTGCTCACGACGAGCGTGACTGGGAATTTGCTAAACAGTTTAATTTGGAGATTATTCCCGTTCTGGAAGGTGGAAATGTAGAAGAAGCCCCTTATACAGAAGACGGCATTCATATCAACTCTGACTTCTTAGACGGTCTTAACAAGGAAGAAGCTATTGCCAAAATGGTGGCTTGGTTGGAAGAAAATGGTGTAGGTCAAGAGAAGATTTCTTACCGCCTCCGTGACTGGCTCTTCAGCCGTCAACGTTATTGGGGTGAGCCAATTCCAATCATCCACTGGGAAGATGGCACTTCCACAGCAGTACCTGAAAATGAGTTACCTCTAGTATTGCCAAAAACCTCAGACATCAAGCCGTCAGGTACAGGTGAATCACCACTTGCTAACTTGACAGACTGGTTAGAAGTGACACGTGAAGACGGCGTCAAAGGTCGCCGTGAGACCAACACCATGCCACAATGGGCGGGTTCTAGCTGGTACTATCTTCGCTATATCGACCCGCACAACGATGAGAAATTGGCAGACGAGGAGCTTCTCAAGGCTTGGTTGCCAGTGGATATCTACATCGGTGGTGCGGAGCATGCGGTTCTTCACTTACTTTATGCTCGCTTCTGGCATAAGTTCCTTTACGACCTTGGTGTTGTGCCGACCAAAGAGCCATTCCAAAAACTTTTTAATCAAGGCATGATTTTGGGAACGAGCTACCGCGATAGCCGTGGCGCCCTTGTAGCGACAGATAAGGTTGAAAAACGTGATGGTTCTTTCTTCAACATCGAAACTGGTGAAGAGTTGGAGCAGGCACCTGCTAAGATGTCTAAGTCACTTAAAAACGTGGTTAACCCAGATGATGTGGTTGAGCAATTTGGTGCCGACACGCTTCGTGTCTATGAGATGTTTATGGGCCCACTTGATGCGTCAATCGCTTGGTCAGAAGAAGGTCTTGAAGGTAGTCGTAAGTTCCTTGACCGTGTTTACCGTCTCTTGACGACTAAAGAGATTGTGGCAGAAAATAGCGGCGCTTTGGACAAGGTTTACAATGAAACAGTTAAATCTGTCACTGAGCAGATTGAGAGCTTGAAATTCAACACGGCTATCGCTCAGCTTATGGTCTTTGTCAATGCAGCCAACAAAGAAGACAAACTCTATGTTGACTACGCTAAAGGCTTTATCCAATTGATTGCCCCATTTGCGCCACACTTAGCAGAAGAGTTATGGCAAGGTCTAGTAAATACTGGTGAATCAATCAGCTATGTCGCTTGGCCAACATGGGATGAGGCTAAGTTAGTTGAAAACGAGATTGAAATCGTTGCTCAAATCAACGGTAAAGTCCGTGCGAAGTTAGTCGTGGCTAAGGATATGTCACGTGAAGACTTGGAAAAAGTAGCCCTTTCTGATACGAAAATCCAAGAAGAAACAGCAGGCAAGACCATTGTCAAAGTCATTGCAGTACCAAATAAACTGGTTAATATTGTAGTGAAATAAAGAAAAGACTGGACAAAAATTTTGTCCAGTCTTCAGATTGAAGAAAAAGTCCATTTTGGACAATTTTCTTCAATCTTTTTTTCTTTATGTTGAAAATAAAAAGCTCTCAGAAACATTGGAATATCAAGAATTCTGAGAGTTTGATAACTTGTCATCTTTCGCAAACATCTCCAATTTTTATATTTTTAAGAAAAAATTAGTATATCTGCTCTCTCAAAATTTACTCTTAGAATATTAAGCTCTATCTCGTACTTGAGTAGGCGTTAACTGAAAAAATTGTTTGAAGGCTTTGGAAAAATACAAAGGGTCGGAAAAGCCAACGGATAAAGCTACAGTTTTTACAGGGACAGATGTGGTTTCTAATAATTGTTTAGCTCTTTCCATGCGAACATGATGGAGAAATTCTTTTGGAGATGAGGAGTTGAAATGTTTAAAAACAGTTGTGAGGTAGGAGCGATTAACGTTTAGTTCATCAGCAATCCCTTGAATGCTGAGGTCAGCTATAGTATAGTGAGTTTCGATGATACGTTTAGAGCGATGATAGAGTTCTTGAGTAGGACTCTCTTGCTTAAGTTTTGTTGTAGGATTCAACAAGGCCAGAAGATGTAGGAGTTCGTAAAGTTGTCCTAAGAGATGCAAGTGATTGTCAGACTTTAATCCATGGGTCTGAGAAATACTTTGGATAATTAATTTTCCGATAGTTCTAGTATCTAAATTTTGGATAATACCAGTCTCATATAATTGAGAAAGTCGGAAGTAGTCTTCTGCTTTGGTGCCACTAATCCCAATCCAATAATAAGACCAAGGTTGTTTTGCATCTGCTTGATAAAAAGTGGATTCGTTGGGTTTTAATAAAAAGAGATCTCCCTTTTTAAGGTGATAAATCTGATTATCATAGTGAAAACTTCCTTTTCCTTTACTGATATAGTGTAAAACAAACTGCTCCCTAACAGCTGGTCCAAAACTATAGTTTTTTGGACAGTCCTCATAGCCATAAAAGTCAACAGCTAGATCAATTGTTCCGGTTTGGTATTCTGAAAACATAAGTGCAAAGAACCTCCTTACCTAACATTTTACCATATATAGTTAACAATATTCTATTTTTGTTATCGCTTTCATGTTGTAAAATGAGAGAAGAAATAAAGGAGAAGAAATATGGGAATTCGTAAAGAAGAGAATTTATACTATATTGAAGCTAAACAATTCAGTATGATTTTAGAAAATCGAGAAGGTTACCTATTGTTAAAGCATATTGGGAAAAAAATTGGAAGTTATCATTTTTCCAATAGTATTTATGAACGCGATCATGCTTTTTCAGGAAATCCAGATCCCAATATCCGTACTTTTAGTTTAGATACACAACGTCAGGTGATTGGCTTACATGGGCTAGGAGATTTTAGAAAGCCCTCACTGGTTGTCGAGTGTGGCAATCATTCGGTAACAGAGTTTAAGTTAGTGGCTGATCGGATTATTTCAGGTAGTTTAGAGGTTGAGGGACTTCCTAGTCCTTATGTCACAGATAAGGCAGAAACGTTAGAGTTAGTATTGGAAGATGTAGTGACCAAGCTTCGTCTTTACCTTTATTATACAGCTTATGAAGACTATGATACGATCACTAGCTTTAATCGTTTAGAAAATGTAGGGTCAGATCAGGTAGTCATTCATCGTCAACTTAGCACTATGCTAGACTTACCTAAATCAAACTATGAGTTGCTAACGTTTCAAGGCGCTTATGCACGGGAAAAAACAGTCCGTCGTCAAAAAGTTAGTCAAGGGATTTTTTCGATTGCATCTAATCGTGGTGCCTCAGGTCACGCTCAAACTCCTGCATTAATTTTGTGTCAAGAGGGGAGCCAAGAAGATAGTGGAGAGGCTCTAGCTTTACAATTGATGTATAGTGGAAATTTTCAAGCTTTTATTCAGGAGAATCAGCTTGGAGAAGTCCGTTTAGGTATTGGTATTAATGATGATAATTTTTCTTGGGAACTTCAGCCACAGTCTAGTTTTTCAAGTCCGCTTGCTCTAATCACTTATTCTAATCAGGGGTTAACACAGCTAAGTCAGGAGAGTCAGGTCTTTGTTAGAGACGAAATCATGTCTCCGGTCTATGCACATCAGGAACGACCTGTTTTAATTAATAACTGGGAAGCTACGTATTTTGATTTTACAAAAGACAAGCTTCTCGAGTTAGCTGATGATGCAGCACAATTAGGAATAGAGTTATTCGTTTTAGATGATGGCTGGTTTGGGAATCGTTTTGATGATAATCGCTCACTTGGAGATTGGGTTGTTAATGAAGAAAAATTAGGCGGAACTTTGGCTAATCTCATTGATGAGGTGCATGCGAAAGGGTTAAAATTTGGTCTGTGGGTAGAACCAGAAATGATATCTGAAAATAGTGATCTTTACCGCCAGCATCCTGACTGGTGTATACAAGTACCTAATCGTTCTCATACCTATTCTCGAAATCAACTTGTACTTAATTTAGCTAATAAAGAGGTTGTAGCCTATTTAAAGACAACATTTGATACACTTTTAGCAAACCATGATATTGATTACATCAAGTGGGATATGAACCGAAATATTACTAATATTGGGAATGGTTCCTATTATTTAGAAACTCAGATGCAATCTCATCGTTATATGTTAGGGCTATATGAGTTGGTGAGTTATTTGACTGAAAGTTATCCTCATGTTTTATTTGAGAGTTGCGCTGGCGGAGGTGGACGAAATGACTTAGGAATGATGCGCTACTTCCCTCAGGTTTGGGCGAGTGATAATACTGATGCGATTGCTCGACTTCCTATCCAATATGGCTCTAGCTATCTTTATCCGACAATCTCTATGGGAGCCCATGTGTCAGCCAGTCCAAATCACCAAATGGGAAGAACTACACCTCTAGATACAAGAGGACATGTTGCTATGATGGGAAATCTTGGGTATGAGTTGGATTTGACGAGCCTATCTCAATCAGAAAAAGAATTAATCAAAGCGCAGGTGAGTCATTATAAACAACTTCGTCCGATTGTTCAATTTGGACAACACTATCGTCTTATCAATCCAGACGAAGTAAGTAATGAGGTAGCTGTACAATTTAATTATCAAGATAACGTTCTTGTGACTTATGTGCGCATTCAATCCCAGATTGAGACAATGGAAACAACTCTAAAATTAAAAGATTTAGAGGAAGGTAGACTTTATCAATTGGTTGGGAGTGGACAAGTTTACTCAGGAGCAGAGTTGATATATGCAGGACTGACAATGTCTCTTGTGCAAGGGGATTATATCAGTCAACAATTACATTTTCAAGCGCTATAAAGAAAGGATTCCAGTATGAAATGGTCTCATAAGCTAGTAGGATTGGGTCTCTTAGCATTTTCTGTAATTAGTCTAGGTGCTTGTAGTCAAGAAAAGACGAAATCAGATAATGGGCGAGTGACTATAGAGTATTTTAACCAGAAAAAAGAAATGTCGGCTACGATAAAAGAAATCATTAAAGATTTTGAAAAGGAAAATCCTAAAATTCATGTCAAAGTAGTTGATGTTCCTGCGCCTGGTGAGGTTCTAAAAACTAGAATGTTAGCAGGAGATATTCCAGATGTTGTTGGTCTTTACCCTCAAAATATTGATTTTCAAGAATGGGCTAAGGCAGGTTACTTTGAAGATTTAACCAATAAAGATTATCTTGATCATATTGCTAATAATTACGCCTCTAAATATGCTGTAGAAGGCAAAATATACAATGTCCCTTTGACAGCTAATGCTTATGGTTTTTATTACAATAAGACAGCTTTCAAAGAGTTAGGATACCATGTGCCAGAAACATGGGCAGACTTCCAAGCTTTAGTAGCTAAAATGATTAAGGATGGGCAAACACCGTTTGCGATAGCGGGATCTGAGAGTTGGACTTTAAATGGGTACCATCAGCTATCGCTAGCAACCATTACTGGTGGAGATGATGAAGCTAACCAATATTTGCGTTTTTCAAAACCAAATAGTATCTCTGCTAAAGACGATGTCTTAAAAGAAGATATGGAACGTATTGATCTCCTTCGACAAAAAGGAGCAATGCAGAAAAACTGGCAAGGTGCAGGGTATGTGGACGCCTTAGCGACTTTTGCTAAAGGAGAAGCCCTAATAACACCTAATGGTTCATGGGCCTTGCCAAGTATCAAGGAACAGAAACCTGATTTTGAGATTGGAACTTTTGCTTTTCCAGGTGAGAAAAAAGGAGAAAGTTTTACAATTGGAGCAGGAGATCTGGCGCTATCTATTTCTTCTAAAACCCCTTATAAGGAAGAAGCTAATAAGTTTGTAGCTTATATGACTACAGCAAAAGCCATGCAAAAATATTATGATGTAGATGGGGGGCCTGTTGCCGTTAAAGGTGTTGTTACTAGAGGAGCAGACTCTGAGCTAGGTGGTTTAACAAGTCTTGCTTTCACAGATCGCCATTTGGTTTGGTTGGGTCAACATTGGAATAGTGAAAATGACTTTTTTACTCTGACTACAAACTATTTATCAACAGGTGATGGTAAAGCTCTAGCAAATGATTTAAATGCTTTCTTTAATCCTATGAAATCAGATGTCAACTAGGAGGTTGGAATGAGAACGTTTTTAAATAAATATTGGGGTTGGACTTTTTTAGCAGTTCCTCTAATTTTACAGGTAATATTCTTTTATTTTCCTATGGTTCAGGGAGCTTTTTATAGCTTGACCAATTGGACAGGTTTAACCTATAATTTTGACTTTGTTGGTCTCAATAACTATACCATTTTATTAACCGATACTAAATTCATGCAAGCTATTAGCTTTACACTCGTTTTGACAGTTAGTTTAATTGTTGGAGAAATTGGCTTAGGAATTTTAATTGCAAAAGCATTGAATACAAAGTTAAAAGGTCAAACTTTCTTTAGGGCGTGGTTCTTCTTTCCAGCAGTGTTGTCAGGCTTGACAGTGTCCTTGATTTTTAAACAAGTATTTAACTATGGTTTACCAGCTTTAGGGAAAACTTTAGGAATCAGCTTTTTAGAAACAAGTCTTTTGGGAACTAACGTTGGGGCAACGATAGCAGTAATCTTCGTTCTTCTTTGGCAAGGTGTTGCAATGCCTATTATTATCTTTTTATCAGGTTTGCAAAGTATTCCTTCTGAAATTGTAGAAGCAGCAGAGATTGATGGTGCAAATAGTAGGCAAAGATTTTGGAGCATTGAGTTACCTTATCTTTTACCAAGTGTTTCTATGGTATTTATCATGGCTTTAAAAGCAGGGTTGACAGCTTTTGACCAAATTTTTGCTCTTACTGGAGGAGGTCCAAATAATGCAACGACTTCTTTAGGATTATTAGTCTATAATTATGCCTTTAAAAGTAATCAATATGGTTATGCCAATGCTATTGCTCTTGTCTTATTTGTAATTATTGGTTTAATTTCAATTTTACAAATTAGACTCTCAAAGCGTTTTGAAATTTGATGGAGGTCACTATTTATGAAAAAAGAAGAACAGCTTAATCGATTTTGGAAGTATGCTCTTTTAGGAGTTGGTGCTATCTTAATTTTTATCCCTCTTTTAGTGACAGTTTCTAGTTCTTTTAAAACAACAAAAGATATTGTAGAGAACTTCTTTTCTTTACCAAATCCAGTCACTTTTAAAAACTATAATCGACTATTAGCGGATGGTATAGGGGATTATTTTTTAAACTCAACCCTAATTACAGTCATCTCAATTGTAGCAGTCATTGCCTTTATCCCTGCAGCAGCGTATTCAATTGCACGAAATATGTCTAAAAATAAAGCTTATGCTATCATGTATAGTTTATTAATATTGGGGATTTTTGTTCCTTTCCAAGTTATCATGATTCCGATTACCGTGATGATGAATAAACTTGGGATTGCCAATATCTGGGGATTGATTTTACTTTATTTAACCTATGCTGTACCTCAGACCTTGTTTTTATATGTCGGCTATATCAAGATGAGTGTTCCAGATAGTTTGGATGAAGCAGCGGAAATTGATGGGGCAGATAAGTTCACAACCTATAGTAAAATTGTTTATCCTATGTTAAAACCGATGCATGCAACAACATTGATTATCAATGCATTGTGGTTTTGGAATGACTTTATGTTGCCACTTTTGATTTTAAATAAAGATTCAAACATGTGGTCACTGCCACTTTTCCAATACAACTATACAGGTCAATATTTTAATGATTACGGCCCAAGTTTTGCTTCTTATATTGTTGGAATCATTACGATTACGATTGTTTACTTGATTTTCCAAAAAAATATTATTGCTGGGATGAGTAATGGTGCAGTGAAATAAGATGAATATTTGTTTATAAGGATAAAATAGAGGAGTTATTATGGCAATTGAAAATAAGACAATGCTAATTACTTATTCAGACAGTCTAGGAAAAAATTTGAGAGAATTAGAAACTAATCTGGTTAATTATTTTGGTGAAGCAGTTGGAGGTGTCCATCTTTTACCGTTCTTTCCCTCAACAGGTGACAGAGGTTTTGCACCAGTAGATTATGAAGAGGTTGATGAGGCTTTTGGAGATTGGGAAGATGTGAAACGATTAGGTGAAAAATATTATCTAATGTTTGATTTTATGATTAATCATATTTCACGCCAATCGAAGTATTATAAAGATTTCCAAGAGAAGAAAGATGAGAGTCCATATGCAGATCTTTTCCTGCGCTGGGATAAGTTTTGGCCTGAAAATCGTCCGACAGTAGCTGATGTTGATTTAATATATAAGCGTAAGGATCGCGCTCCTAAACAAGAAATTATTTTTGCAGACGGTAGTAAGGAATACTTGTGGAATACATTTGGTGAGGAACAGATTGATTTAGATGTGACTAAAGCAGTGACGATGGATTTCATAACGAAAACAATTGAGCACCTTGCTGCTAATGGTTGTGATTTAATTCGCTTGGATGCTTTTGCTTATGCAATCAAAAAATTAGATACAAATGATTTCTTTGTCGAACCAGATATTTGGGATTTACTCGCTAAAGTTAGGGACATAGCAGCATCATCAGGTGTGGAGTTATTACCAGAGATTCATGAACATTACAGCATTCAATTTAAGATTGCTGATCATGATTATTATGTTTATGATTTTGCTCTCCCAATGGTAACGCTTTACTCTCTCTATAGTGGAAAGGTTAACCGTCTGGCTAAGTGGCTGAAGATGAGCCCAATGAAACAGTTTACAACCTTAGATACTCACGATGGCATAGGTGTAGTAGATGTTAAAGATATTCTGACAGATGATGAAATTGATTTTGCTTCAAATGAGCTTTATAAGGTTGGAGCTAATGTGAAGAGAAAGTATTCTTCAGCAGAATATAATAATTTGGATATTTATCAAATTAACTCAACCTACTATTCTGCTCTAGGAGACAATGATAAAAAATACTTTTTGGCACGTCTAATTCAAGCTTTTGCCCCTGGGATTCCACAAGTTTACTATGTTGGATTTTTAGCAGGAAAAAATGATCTGGATTTACTAGAATCAACTAAAGAAGGACGTAATATCAATCGTCATTACTACACTAGTGAGGAAATTGCAAGTGAAGTTCAACGTCCTATTGTCAAGGCTTTATTAAACCTATTTACTTATCGTAATCAGTCAGAGGCTTTTGATCTAGACGGACATATTGAGATTGAAGAAATAGACGATAACACTATTATGATTAAACGAAGTAATCAGGCGAAAACTTGTCAAGCACAGGCAGAGATTAACTTGAAACAGTTAACTTATCGTGTGGTTGAAAATGGACAAGATATATACTTTGAAGAATAGAAAGAGCATTTTATGGTTGAACTAAATTTAAAACATATCAATAAAAAGTATCCAAATGCAACGTATTACTCTGTTGAAGATTTCAATCTTGATATTAAAGACAAAGAGTTTATTGTTTTTGTTGGCCCATCTGGTTGTGGTAAATCAACGACTCTTCGTATGATTGCAGGACTTGAGGACATTACCGAAGGTGAGTTTTATATTGATGGTAAACTCATGAATGACCAAGCGCCGAAAGATCGTGATATCGCTATGGTCTTCCAAAACTATGCCCTCTATCCACACATGAGTGTTTATGAAAATATGGCATTTGGTCTAAAACTACGTAAGTACTCCAAAGATGAAATTGATAAGCGTGTTAAAGAAGCAGCTGAAATTCTTGGTTTGACAGAATTTTTACAACGTAAACCAGCAGATCTATCTGGTGGACAACGTCAACGTGTTGCTATGGGGCGTGCCATTGTTCGTGATGCGAAAGTTTTCTTGATGGATGAGCCATTGTCTAACTTGGATGCCAAATTGCGTGTCTCTATGCGTGCAGAGATCGCTAAGATTCACCGTCGTATTGGGGCGACAACCATCTACGTGACACATGACCAAACAGAAGCAATGACTTTGGCAGATCGCATTGTCATCATGAGTGCCACTAAAAACCCAGATAAATCGGGCTCTATCGGTCGTATTGAGCAAATTGGAACACCGCAAGAACTTTACAATGAACCAGCTAATAAATTTGTTGCAGGCTTTATTGGAAGCCCAGCTATGAATTTCTTTGAGGTAACTTTAAAAGGCGAAAAGGTTATAGGTAAAGGTAATGACTTTGAACTAGAGGTTCCAGAAGGTTGTCTTAAGGTCTTGAAAGAAAAAGGTTATGATGGTAAGACGATAACTTTGGGGATTAGAGCAGAGGATTTGCATTTGGAACCTGCTTTTTTAGAAGCCTTTCCCAAAGCAGTTGTATCGGCAACAGTTGGTCTGTCAGAGCTATTGGGAGCTGAATCGCACCTTTATTGTACGGTTGGACAAACTGAATTTGTTGCTAAAGTTAATGCGCGTGATTATATTGCTCCTAATCAAGAGTTGGTCTTTGGTTTTGATTTAAACAAAGCTCACTTTTTTGACAGGGAAACAGATAGAAATATTCTTTACTAATGATTAGAGAAGGGATGACATTAATCTCCTATTCATCCTAAAGAGATTGAGAAGATATAAATCTTCCTACTAAAAAACGCATGGAATCATTCTTAATAAATGATTCCATGCGTTTTTTACGTAGAGGCTTTGAATGGCTATTTTGTTTATTTACTACTATCACGTAATGTCAGTTTAGTTCCTAATCTAATTAGTTGTGGGACTAAAGGAGAAGATTTTAGCTCGTCATAGAGCAGTTCAACTGCTTTTTTCCCCATTTCTTCTGTGAAGACAGTGACACTAGATAAGCTGGGGAAGACTTGACGTGTAATCGTAGTGTCGTTAAAAGAAATTAAACTAACACGTTCAGGGACAGGTATCTTAGCTTCTTGTAAAGCTTTTAAGGCACCTAAAGCAAGGCTGTCGTTAGCGATGAAAAAAGCACCAGGGAGATTATCTTTCAAGTCATTAATTGCTTTTTTCATTAAATCATAGCCTGCTTGACTAGAAAAATCCCCAATAAAGATATACTGTGGCTGATAAGCTTGCTTTTTATTAAGATAGTTTTGAAAAGCTTGGAAGCGAGGGTCTAGTAGGGGTGTTCTATGATCGCTAGATTTTTCCTCTCCGGCAATCATACCGATTTTTGTCAAATTTTTGCTAAAGAAGTGATCGATGACTCCCTCTACAGAATGAATAAAGTCAGTTGTGACACAAGAGTGCCCAAGAGAAAGGGTGTCACTATCGATAAAAACGATGTGGGAAGACCAAGTCTCTAGGAGGTTGATGTGTTCTAAACTGAATTTTCCAATGGCAATAATACCATCTACTTTCAACTCTAAGTCCCATTTTTGATCTTGGAAAAATCGATAAATCTCGAAATTAAGTTCTTGGGCACGTCTTTCTAAACCGATACGGATCGAGTAGTAGTAGAGGTCATCAAGTTCCTCATCTTGAGTGTACCACTGAACGATAGCTAGTGAACGTTTTTTCTGTCTTGATGTTGTTTTCCTTTGTTTGCTATATCCTAAGTCTCTAGCAATGCTGAGGATCTTTTCTTTGGTTTCAGGACTAACCGAGAGAGTTTGGTCTTGATTGAGGACCCGTGACACTGTCGCACTAGAGACCTGAGCTAACTGAGCAATATCTTTTAGAGTTGCCATCATAACCTCGTTTCTACTATTTTTTCTTTATTATATCATATTTGAACACAATATCTTCTAAAATGAGTAAAATTTTTTAGTAAAATTTTACTAAAAACGATTGACGCGTTTACGCATTTGTAATATAATGAAGGTAAATAAGAAAGGGTTTTCAAAAAGGAGGTCGCTTATGAAAACAGAAGAATTAAAGACTAAATTTGAGGAAGTTTTTGGCTATCAGCCCGATGCTTGCTTCTTTTCACCCGGTCGAATTAATCTTATTGGTGAGCATACAGACTATAATGGTGGACATGTTTTTCCAGCAGCTATTAGTTTAGGGACTTATGGGGCTGCCAAAAAACGTCTAGATCAAAAATTACGCTTTTATTCTGGTAATTTTGAAAAAGAAGGCATCATTGAGGTGGATCTTAACCACTTGGTCTTTGATAAAAAAGACTCCTGGACCAATTATCCCAAAGGGGTTATCAAGTTCTTGCAAGAAGCAGGACATCAGATTTCGTCTGGGATGGATGTTTATGTTTATGGTAATATTCCAAATGGTTCAGGCCTATCCTCTTCTGCTTCCTTGGAGCTGTTAATAGGGATAATGCTAGAGCGTTTATTTGAACTCAAGCTAGAGCGCCTTGATTTAGTTAAAATTGGGAAAAAAACAGAGAACGACTTTATTGGCGTAAATTCAGGAATCATGGACCAGTTTGCCATTGGGATGGGAGCAGACCAGCGTGCCATCTATCTAGATACCAATACGTTAGACTATGATTTAGTTCCACTTGAGTTAGGATCTTATGTGATTGTTATTATGAATACCAATAAACGTCGTGAATTGGCGGATTCAAAATATAATGAGCGTCGTTTGGAATGTGAAAAAGCCGTAGAGGAGCTTAATTGTAAGCTAGCCATTAAAAGCTTGGGAGAATTGGACGAAGCAAGCTTTGATCAATATGCTTATTTAATTAAAGACAGCAATCGTCTGAAAAGGGCTCGCCATGCCGTCTTAGAAAATCAACGGACCTTAAAAGCTAGAGCAGCGCTAGAAAAAGGGGATTTAGACCAGTTTGGTCGCTTGATGAATGCCTCACATGTTTCTTTAGAGCATGACTATGAAGTGACAGGGCTTGAGCTTGACACCCTTGTTCATACTGCTTGGGAACAAAAAGGGGTCTTAGGGGCTCGGATGACTGGTGCTGGTTTTGGTGGTTGTGCCATTGCTATTGTAGCTAAGGAAGCAGTTGAAGATTTTAAAGAGCAATTAGGGAAAACTTATACTGAGGTCGTGGGTTATGCGCCAAGTTTTTATCTGGCAGAAATTGCTTCAGGTGCTAAGCGTTTAGAATAAGGAGAAGAGAAGATGACGGTAGTGCAAGACTTTGTCACAGAAATTATCAAAAGAAGCCAGTATCAAGAGATGGATCGGGTGTATCTTGTCAATCGTCTCTTTCATCTAGTAGGAGAAACTAGCTTGGAATCAACCTCAGAAAAGAGATTATTGGAGTTAAAAGAGGTACTGGTTGATCAGGCTATTCAAAATGGTAAGATTGAAGATAGTGGAGCAGAAAAAGAGATGTTGGGGGCGGAGTTGATGAACTTCATTACCCCAATTCCTAGCCAAGTTAACCAGAACTTCTGGTCTACCTATCAAAGTTCACCAGAACAAGCCATACTAGATTTTTATCAATTGAGTCAAGACAATGATGTCATTAAGCAAGAAGCCATTGCTAAAAATATTGCCTATAAAGTTCCAACAGATTTTGGGGATCTAGAAATCACTATCAATCTTTCTAAACCCGAAAAAGATCCCAAAGATATCGCAAAAGCAAAAACCATGACCAGCTCTAGCTACCCAACTTGTCTCTTATGCGTAGAAAATGAAGGTTATCAAGGTCGGATAGATCATCCTGCAAGAGCTAACCATCGCTTGATTCGTCTCGACTTGAATGGCGAAGAATGGGGCTTTCAATACTCTCCCTACGCCTACTTTACAGAGCATAGTATTGTATTAGATACCAGACATAGACCAATGGTGATTACTCCAGAGACTTTTTCTCAGTTGTTGGACTTGGTGGATATTTTCCCAGGCTATTTTGTTGGTAGCAATGCCGATTTGCCGATTGTAGGAGGTTCTATTCTAAGCCACAACCACTATCAAGCAGGTCGTCATGTTTTCCCGATGGAAAAAGCAGAGCTATTACAAGAGTTTGTTTTTGAAGGTTATAGTGAGGTGCGGGCAGGTATTCTCAATTGGCCTATGTCTGTGATCCGTTTACAAGCTTCTGATAAGAGGCCTCTTTGTCAGTTAGCTGAAAAGGTTATGGCAGTTTGGAAAGATTATTCCGATCTGTCTTTGGATATTTTAGCTTATACAGGAGATCAGCCACATCACACCATTACCCCGATTGCACGAAAAAAAGGAAATCTTTATGAGCTTGATCTGGTTTTAAGGGACAATCACACCAGTGAAGCTTATCCAGATGGTGTTTTTCACCCTCATCAGGATGTTCAGCATATTAAAAAAGAAAATATCGGCTTGATTGAAGTGATGGGATTGGCCATTTTGCCACCACGACTAAAAGATGAGATGCTTGAGGTTGAAAAATATCTCTTAGATGAGTATAATACTATTAAAGATTATCATAAGGATTGGGCAGAAAGCTTAAAAGCGAAGTACCCAACTTGTGATGCCGCTACGGTGTCTGCTATTGTCAAACAAGAAATCGGTTATCGTTTCTTGCGTGTCCTAGAGGATGCGGGTGTTTACAAGATGGATGCTGAGGGACAGGCAGGGGTTATCCGTTTGCTCAAACAGATGGGGGCTACTATGCCGTAGCTAGAAAAAAGGAGAAGATATGGCAGTTTTGATTTTAGGTGGGGCAGGTTATATTGGCTCTCACATGGTTGACCGCTTGATTGAACAAGGTCAAGAAGACGTGGTGGTAGTGGATAATTTGGTCACAGGCCACCGTGCAGCCCTTCACCCTGATGTGACATTTTATCAAGGCGACCTGGCTGACCAAGATTTTATGCGTAAAGTCTTTACAGAAAATCCAGATATTGACGCAGTCATTCACTTTGCGGCTTATTTATTGGTTGCTGAATCAATGGAAAAACCCCTAAAATATTTTGATAACAATACAGTGGGCATGGTCAAATTGCTTGAAGTGATGAATGAATTTGGTGTGAAGCACATTGTCTTTTCATCAACAGCAGCAACTTACGGCATTCCAGAAGAAATTCCTATCTTGGAGACAACACCACAACGTCCCATCAATCCTTATGGGGAAAGTAAGCTCATGATGGAAACCATCATGAAGTGGTCAGATGAAGCTTACGGTATCAGTTTTGTTGCTTTGCGTTACTTTAATGTGGCAGGTGCAAAACCAGATGGCTCTATCGGAGAAGATCACGGTCCTGAAACTCACTTATTGCCTATTATTTTACAGGTGGCGCAAGGCAAACGTGATAAGATCATGATTTTTGGTGATGATTATCAGACGCCAGATGGTACTAATGTGCGTGATTATGTGCATCCTTTTGACTTGGCAGATGCTCATCTATTGGCAGTGGATTATCTCCGTAAAGGAAATCCATCGTCAGCCTTTAACCTAGGATCATCGACTGGTTTTTCAAACCTTGAAATCCTAGAGGCTGCACGTCGAGTAACTGGAAAAGAAATCCCAGCAGAACTGGCTGATCGTCGTCCAGGAGACCCAGATACCTTGATTGCAAGCTCAGCTAAGGCACGTGAGGTTTTGGGCTGGAAGCCACAATTTGATGATATTGAGAAAATCATTGAGACAGCTTGGGCATGGCATTCAAGTCATCCAAATGGCTATGATGACCGAGACTAAGAATAATCATATGACAATTGTGATAAGGACAGCTAATGCCTTGTCACAATTTTTTTGATTTTCGTTAAAAATTTTTGTGCTTTAATAGAATTTTCTATATGATAGACTTATCATAAAAAAAGGAGAAAGCAGATGTTTACATTTCAAGAAGCGATTCAAGATTTTACCCCGATTTTAGCCAAGGATCTCAAAGACCTGTTGGCGACTCAGCAAGATGTGGTGGTCTTTATTGGACGTGAAACCTGTCCTTATTGCCAACGTTTTGCGCCTAAGTTATCTCGTGTGGCTAAAGAAAACGACGTCAAGGTTTATTTTTTACATAGTCAAAATCCAGCTGATTTAGTGGAAACACAGGCCTTGCGTGATGCCTATGGTGTGAAAACTGTTCCAGGGCTTTTAGTTGCAAAAGCTGGTCAGGTTAAAGTTGTTTGCGATTCCTCACTATCTGAGGAAGCTATTACAGCCTTCATCAATTAATCAGAAACCGAGCTTCTTCTTGCTCAAAGCCTGTAATTTTGCTATAGTAGTTTATGACTTTAGTATTTTGGAGGATAAGATGAACTTTAGCTTAATTATTATTTTAGTCATGATGGTAGGGATGATGTATTTCACCTCACGCCAACAAAAAAAACAGGCAACAGAGCGTCAAAATCAACTTAATGCCCTCGTTAAAGGGGATGAGGTAGTGACGATTGGTGGTATGTATGCCTTGATTGATGAGATTGATCAAGAAGCGCAGAAGGTTGTCTTGGATGTTGAAGGTGTTTATTTGACCTTTGAATTGTCAGCTATTAAACGCGTTGTCAAAAAAACGAGTGACACTGCAGAAAGTGCTGTCACTAGCGAAGTTGAAGCAGATGATGCTGCCATTCAAGAATAAGTAAAAACTCATGGCTAGTCCATGAGTTTTTTGAGTTTTTGTAGTTTATCACTAAGATAAGGCTCGCTTAAAACGAGGTAGCCTGATGTTGCTCGGTAGGGAGCATACAGTTGAAATTCAGGGAAATAGGGAATTTGTTTTTTGAGCTTGCTTAATTCAGTGTGATCCAGCCAAGTCGCATAGTAATTTTTTTCTTTTTTAAGATGGAGATCCATAGGATAATCGAGTGCCTGCTTGATCATGAGATGATAAATGTTAGTTTGCCAAGCAAGGTAACTTGGTTCAAAGCTTTGGTGGACACCTTGTATCATCTGTTGGAAGATAACCTCCTCGCCTTCAAAAATAAGCGCTCGAATACTGATCACTTCATGTAGGTTGAGCAGGTTGCTTAGGTGAGCTAATTTTGTCTCCAACTTTTGATAAAGCGTATGGCTGATTGGAGGGGACACCAAACTTTCTTTGAGTTCTTGGTGCTGGTAGCTATTTTGACTAATGGCTAAAATTTGACTCCTAATATCTGCTAAAAATAAGATATGTAAGTCTTTTTGGATTTTATTTCCTTTGGTGATAATATCTGAGATACTATTAAGTTTGAGGTTAATCGTGTCTGTTTGAGATAGATAATGGTAGAGGTCTAAATTTTGAACAAACTGAGTAAGGTTTTCCAACTCTTTTAATATACCCACTTGTAACTCCCTATCCACAATAAAAACCTTATCACTATCCATGGCAAAGTTAATAATGGATTGGATATCACGTGCCTGATAACGACTATCGGCTACCTGATAAATCCTAGAATTTTGGTGCCGCGTTAAACAATTGACCCAAATCCCCATTTTTTGCATTTCAAGGCAAAGTAGTAAGGCGGTTTGACTTGATCCGATAATTCCAAAGGTTGTCATAACATCTCCTTTTTGTTTTATTTTATCAAAAGAAAGAGAGAAAGTCTTCTCAGGGATCACATTAGAAAAATTATCAAAACCGCCTAAATTATGGTAAAATACCAATAGCACAATTTTAGGATATCACGATTATGTTTAATTTTAAAAGAAAAAAGAAAATACTCAATTTAGAACACATTCCACATCATATTGGGATTATTATGGATGGCAATGGTCGGTGGGCTAAAAAGCGGATGCAACCTCGTGTGTTTGGGCATAAGGCAGGTATGGATGCTCTTCAAAATGTGACCATTAAAGCTTCAGATCTAGGTGTTAAGGTCTTAACGGTTTATGCCTTTTCGACAGAAAACTGGTCTCGCCCAGAAGATGAGGTCAAGTTTATTATGAATCTTCCTGTGGAATTTTTTGATAAATATGTCCCAGAACTCCATCGCAATAATGTTCGTGTCCAAATGATTGGTGAGCTTAATCGCTTACCCAAAGAAACTCTATCGGCTTTAGAGCGTGCCATTGAGAAAACCAAACATAACTCAGGTTTAGTGTTAAACTTTGCTTTGAATTATGGTGGTCGATCTGAGATCACCAGTGCGATTAAGTTGATTGCACAAGATGTTTTAGAGGCGCGTTTTAATCCTGGAGATATTGATGAGGACTTGGTGGCTAATTATTTGATGACCAATCATTTGCCTTATCTTTATCGTGATCCAGACTTGGTGATTCGTACTAGCGGTGAGCTTCGCCTTAGTAATTTTTTACCTTGGCAAACTGCTTATAGTGAGTTTTACTTTACAGATGTTTTGTGGCCAGATTTTAACGCAGAGGAGTTAGAAAAAGCTATTTCAGATTTCAATCAACGCCATCGTCGCTTTGGTGGGGTTTAATTAAGGAGATATCATGCAACAAAGAGTGATTTATGGAGGAATAGCTTTGGCTATTTTCCTGCCATTTGTTTTTATTGGTGGACTGTCTTTCCAATTACTATTAGGAGCTTTAGCTGCTATTGGTGTATTTGAAATGTTAAGGATGAAGCAGTTAGAGCCCTTTTCATTTGAAGGAATTTTAGCCATGTTGGCAGCGATTGTGATGACCATTCCGATGGATCAATACCTGACCTTCCTTCCTACAGACAGTAGTTTTATCAGTTATGCTTTGGTCGTTTTTCTGATTTTGGCAGGAACGGTTTTAAATAGCAGAGAGTATTCTTTTGATGATGCTACTTTTGCGATTGCATCGAGCTTTTATGTTGGTATCGGATTTCATAATCTCGCCCTAGCTCGCATCTCAGGACTAGATAAGGTACTGTTGGCTCTATTCATCGTCTGGGCGACAGATACAGGCGCTTATATGATTGGGAGACAAATTGGCCGTCGAAAATTATTGCCAAGGGTATCTCCTAACAAGACAGTTGAAGGTAGTCTTGGTGGGATCGTCAGTGCTGTTTTGGTCTCTTTTGTGTTTATGTTGGTTGATAAGAGTGTTTACGCCCCTCATAACTTTTTTGTGATGTTAATTTTAGTAGCCTTATTTTCAGTATTTGCCCAATTTGGTGATTTAGTTGAAAGTGCGATTAAACGTCACTATGGTGTGAAGGATTCTGGAAATCTTATCCCAGGTCATGGTGGAATTTTAGATCGTTTTGATAGTATGATTTTTGTCTTTCCGATTATGCACTTCTTTGGTTTATTTTAAGGAGGCAGTTGATGTTAGGGATTTTAACTTTCATATTAGTTTTTGGTATTATTGTAGTCGTCCATGAGTTTGGTCACTTCTATTTTGCCAAAAAATCAGGGATTCTGGTGCGTGAATTTGCCGTCGGTATGGGACCAAAAATCTTTGCCCATATTGGAAAAGATGGCACAGCTTATACCATTCGCATCTTGCCTTTAGGTGGTTATGTCCGTATGGCTGGATGGGGTGAGGACAAAACGGAGATTAAGACAGGAACACCCGCAAGTTTGACGGTTAATCCAGATGGCTTGGTCACACGGATTAACCTATCAGGAAAGCAAATTGATCCAACTGCTCTGCCGATGAATGTCACCTCTTATGATTTAGAGGATAAACTGACTATCACAGGTTTGGTCTTAGAAGAAACAAAGACCTATCAGGTTGATCATGATGCCACTATTATTGAAGAGGATGGGACAGAGGTTCGTATTGCTCCTTTAGATGTTCAATACCAAAATGCTAGTGTTTTTGGACGGATGATTACTAACTTTGCAGGTCCTTTAAATAATTTCATTTTAGGGGTTTTGGTTTATATCCTTTTGATGTTTGCTCAAGGTGGGGTTCAAGATGTGACCACAAACCATGTCCAAGTAGTTGAAAATGGAGCTCTTGCTCAAGCAGGTCTTAAAAATAATGACCAGATATTAGCCATCGAGGGGATTAAAATTAGTAACTGGGAAGATCTCGTGTCAGCTGTAGATGAGACGACAAAAAATATGAAGTCTGATCAAGTGCTTCATTTAACGGTGAAGTCTGACAATACGGAGAAGGAAATAGAAGTTACTCCTAAAAAATCAGGCGATCGCTATCTCTTAGGTGTCTCACCAGGTCTGAAAACAGGATTTTTTGAGAAAATTGTTGGTGGGATAACGCTAGCTTGGGATCGTGCTTTCCTCATTCTTGATGCTTTTAAAAATTTAATTTTACAACCAGATCTTAACAAATTAGGTGGGCCAGTTGCCATGTATCAGATGACAAGCAGTGCAGCTCAGTCAGGATTGATAGCTGTTTTGAATTTGATGGGGCTTTTGTCCATTAACTTGGGAATTTTTAACCTCTTTCCCATTCCAGCCCTTGATGGTGGAAAGCTAGTGATGAATATCTTAGAAGCCATTCGTAAAAAACCTCTTAAACAAGAAACCGAAACCTATATTACCTTGGCAGGAGTTGTTTTTATGGTCTTGTTGATGGTTGCAGTGACATGGAACGATATTGTGCGTGCCTTTTTCTAAAAAAGTGAAATGGAGATTTAATAAAACAATGAAACAAAGTCAAATGCTTATTCCAACACTTCGCGAAATGCCAAGTGATGCCCAAGTTATCAGCCATGCCTTGATGGTGCGTGCGGGCTATGTTCGCCAGATTTCAGCAGGGATTTATGCTTATCTTCCACTTGCTAATCGAGTGATTGAAAAAGCAAAGAATATCATGCGAGAAGAGTTTGAAAAAATTGGAGCTATCGAGATGTTAGCACCAGCTCTTTTAACCGCTGACCTTTGGCGCGAATCAGGGCGCTATGAAACTTATGGCGAAGACCTTTACAAATTAAAAAACCGAGACAAGTCTGACTTTATCTTGGGTCCAACCCACGAAGAGACTTTTACCGCTCTTGTGCGTGATGCGGTGAAATCTTATAAGCAATTACCACTTAGCCTTTATCAAATTCAGCCAAAATACCGCGATGAAAAACGTCCACGTTATGGTCTGCTCCGTACACGTGAGTTTATCATGAAAGATGCCTATAGTTTCCACCCTAACTATGATAGTTTGGATGTGACTTATGAGGACTATAGAAAGGCTTATGAAGCTATCTTTACACGCGCAGGCTTAGAGTTTAAAGGAATCATCGGTGATGGTGGTGCTATGGGCGGAAAAGATAGCCAAGAGTTTATGGCGATTACAGCTGATCGTACAGACCTTGATCACTGGTTGGTACTTGATAAAGCAATTAGCTCTATTGATGAGATCCCGACAGATGTTTTAGATGAGATTAAAGCAGAGCTAACATCATGGTTAGTTGCTGGTGAGGACACCATTGCTTACTCTAGCGAATCTAATTATGCTGCCAATCTTGAGATGGCGACAGATCTCTATAAGCCAAGTACAGTGGTTGTGGCAGAAGAAGAAGTTGTCAAAGTTGCCACACCAGATTGTAAGTCTATTGATGATGTTGCAGCTTTCTTGGAAGTTGAGGAAACACAAACCATCAAAACTCTTCTCTTTATGGCAGATGGTCAGCCAGTTGTCGCACTTTTGGTGGGTAATGACCAAGTCAATGATGTGAAGTTGAAAAACTACCTTGGAGCAGATTTCTTAGAGCCGGCAACAGAAGTAGAAGCACAAACCATCTTTGGGGCAAGCTTTGGCTCACTTGGTCCTGTTAACTTACCAGATACAGTTAAAATTATCGCTGACCGTAAGGTACAGGATAGTCGCAATGCTGTAACAGGAGCTAACGAGGACGGCTTCCATTTGACAGGAGTTAACCCAGGACGTGACTTTACAGCAGAATATGTCGATATTCGTGAAGTTCGTGAAGGAGAGCTCTCACCAGATGGTCAAGGTGTCTTGAAGTTTGCGCGTGGTATCGAAGTTGGTCATATCTTCAAACTAGGGACACGTTACTCAGATAGTATGGGGGCTACGATCCTTGATGAAAATGGCAAGGCGACTCCTATGGTTATGGGATGTTATGGTATCGGTGTTAGCCGTATCTTGTCAGCGGTCTTAGAGCAACACGCTCGTATCTTTGTTAATAAAACACCAAAAGGTGATTTCCGTTATGCTTGGGGAATTAATTTCCCTGAAGAATTGGCACCGTTTGATGTTCACTTGATTACTGTCAATGTCAAAGATGAGGCTGCCCAAGAATTGACCGCTCGTATTGAAAAAGACCTGATGGTTGCTAAATACGAGGTGTTGACAGATGATCGCAACGAACGTGTCGGCTCTAAATTCTCAGATAGTGATTTGATTGGTCTTCCAATTCGTGTCACTATCGGGAAAAAAGCATCCGAAGGTATTGTTGAAGTTAAGATTAAAGCGACTGGTGATACCATTGAGGTTAATGCTGAAAACTTGATTGAAACACTAGAAATTTTGACGGCTAAAGCCTAGTCATAAATGGATTTTAAAAAGTGAGAACAAATCGTATGTTAACGGTTGTTCTCACTTTTTTATTAAAAAACTTTTGGAAACTCATTTGAAATAAGGTATAATAGTAAAAATACATTGAACTTGGGAGAGGATATGTTTACGGGAGTGTCTTGGGATAATAGGGAGAGTCTAAAAGCTTGTTTGATGGCTAGATTAAAGGTCATAATACTTTTAGTGGCTATGATGCTTTTCTCTTTAGTTCTTTTTCCTTTTCTAAAAAAGTACTATGCCAGCACGGTAGATGATAAATCACTTTATCAAGTGGTGCTGAACAATTATCAATCTGCTATTGAGGAATACGCCACGGGTCTGCCTTTAAAAGCCACAACAGGTGATGTGAATCTGAAAGTGCTACAATCTCCCAGTCGCAATCCTTCTTATCAATATATGGATTTAGAAGGGGACGGTATTGATGAGTTGATTATTGCCTTTCATGATGGTTCAGATGAGGTTGAAGTGTTAGCTGCTTATACCGTTGCTTTTTACGGTTTGAAAAAATTACCTGCTGATCTGATTCACTTATCTAATGATGACACAAGACAAGGGCATTGGACAGCTTTTGATGTTTCTGATTTGGTGAGCATGGCAGTAGATGATATGGTAAAAGGTGATTTTTCCTCTATCAAAGGACAGTGGGAGTCTAAAGATGGGCATCAGTTAGAATTTAGTGCAGCTGGTCTTCTTACAATTGATCATCAATCGGCTACAGATCATCTTTCAGACCTGATAGGAAACCAGATCTTTCTTGGGGACCATGTCCTTATTCCAGAGTCTTTTGCGGTTAACGATGCTGTCAAAGGAAGAGCGACAGGTTTTGTGGTAGCTGAAAACAGATTGAGTATAGAAGCCCTTTATTTTATCCCAAGAGGAATAGCTTACTCCACTTCAGATGCTAGTCGTGATAGGATTGTCACGGTTGCCAACCAAGCTGTTTTTTATCGTGAGAAAGAGCAGTGATAGTGATGTAAAAGGCTGGGGAGTGGGAAAGAACTTGACTGGTCAAAAAAGAGTTTGTCAACAAGTCTTTATTTCTAGTTGGTGAGCTGAAACAGTCTGGGGATAGACTGTTTTATCCCACCCCCACACAGCTCAAACTGTCTGGGAGACAGTTTGAGGTTGGAGATGAAGCGAACTTTGTTTGCAACAGTCGTAATGGTCAGATTTGGAGTGTGAAACACGAACTGCTGAGATTTGCTTTGCAAATCTTATCTCCTACCTTTAACAGTCTCCCAGACTGTTAAAGCCAATCAACCACTGCGCTGAGATGTTGACACGAACTCTGAGAAGAGAGGCTGGACTTTTTGCCCAGCCTCTAGTCTTTTGTCTGTTCTTTCTGTTAAAGAGGATTTTTTGATTGGAAATCTTGCAACTGTGTTACAATAAAAGTGATGAAAGCGCCATCAACGCCATTTGTCAAAATATGAGACATTAAAAATAATCTCAGTCATTTCTTCGGTGCTTTCTATAGCACCGTCAGCTATCCAGAGGGTGATAATACTCTCAATGCTAGCCACTAACATTTCAAGAGCATATTTCTCTGGGATATGGTAGCTATTGGCTAAGTCTGAAACGACCATTGGGGAGTTTTCGATCATATTTTTTAAAAAGATGGTGATGGTCTGAGAGAAGTCTGTAAAACTACTTTTTGAAATGGCGAAGATAAAGGTAAAGTCATTTTTGAGGTAATCTAGCGCTGCTTTTATGGTTGCTTTGGGATTAAGGTTTGTATCTTCTAATATCTGAGTCAGTTGAGCCAGTGTCTCTGCTTTGAGCTGATCCATCATGTCATATTTATCAATGTAGTGAAGGTAAAAGGTACCTCGGTTGATGCCAGATTTTCTGGTGAGTTTACTGACAGAGATATCTTCAAATTTTTCTTCTAACAATAAGCTAGCTAGGCTGTCTTTGATGATGGTTTTAGTTTGTGTTTGTCTTTTTTGCATAGGAACCTCTTAAATCAATACTTTGTTCAAAAGTGATGGTTGCTTTTTCTTTCTAGTCATTATATACTATTTCAGTAATTAAATCAACATGTTGTCGATATAAAACTAAGGAGATTATCATGGCTTACATTGAAGTAAAACATTCTTATAAACGTTATCAGATGGGTGAGACAGAAATCATTGCCAATAATGATATTAATTTTGACATAGAAAAAGGAGAGCTAGTGATTATCTTGGGTTCTTCAGGAGCTGGTAAGTCAACGGTTCTCAATATCTTAGGTGGAATGGACACAAACGATGAAGGAAATGTCATCATTGATGGGGTGGATATTTCTAATTATAATGCCAAGCAGTTAACAACCTATCGCCGAGAAGATGTCGGCTTTGTGTTTCAATTTTATAACTTGGTATCTAATCTGACAGCTAAGGAAAATGTTGAGTTGGCATCTGAGATTGTCAAAGACGCACGAGATGCAACAACAACTTTAGAAGATGTCGGTCTTGGTCAGAGGATTAATAACTTTCCAGCGCAATTATCTGGTGGGGAGCAACAAAGGGTAGCAATTGCACGAGCAGTTGCTAAAAATCCTAAAATCCTTTTGTGTGATGAGCCGACAGGTGCCTTAGATTATAAGACAGGTAAACAAGTTTTAAAAATTTTACAAGACATGGCACGTGTTAAAGGTTCAACCGTTATTATTGTTACCCATAATGGTGCTTTAGCGCCGATTGCAGATCGTGTCATTCGGATGCATGATGCGCGTGTTCAAAGCATTGATATCAATCCTAATCCTCAAAAGATTGAAGACTTAGAGTATTAAGGAGGTCGTCAAGTGGTTGGAAAAACGTATTGGAAGGATCTTAGACAATCCTTCTCAACTTCAAAAGGTCGTGTGTTATCCATAGTTTCCTTGATGGCTTTAGGCTCTTTTGCTTTGATTGGGCTTAAAGTATCAGGACCAGATATTAGAACAACTGGAGAGGACTTTTTTAGAGAACATCAAACAGCAGACCTTTTTGTTATTAGTAATTATGGTTTGGATAGCTCAGACACCAAAATTTTGGATGGCTTAGATGATGAAGCGACCGTTGAGTATGGCTATTTCAAAGATGTTGTGGTTAAAGATAGCACGAGTGCATTTCGCCTTTTTTCAAAACCAGAAACCTTATCAACCTATGACTTAGCTGAGGGAAAATTACCAACAAAACGTGGTGAAATCGCCCTTTCTGCAGCCTATCAAGATGATTATAAGATAGGAGATACCATTGACTTTACAGAAAAAGCTGGTCAAAATGGGGAAAAGGTCTTAAAAGATCACAGTTATAAAATCGTTGGTTTTGTCAACTCCTCAGAGTTGCTGTCTCGTGTTAATCTTGGACAAACCACAGCAGGTAGTGGTGAGCTAAATGGTTACGGTGTGGTGACTGATACAAGCTTTGATTCAGATGTTTATATGATAGCACGGGTTGCTTATGATGATTTACGAAGCATTAGCCCTTATGAGCAAACTTACATCGATCAAGTCTATGAAGATAAAAAAGCTGTCGCTAAACTTTTGGAAAACCAACCGAGTGTTCGTTTAGCAGAGCTTAAAGAAGAGGGACAAAAAACCATTGATGAAGGGTATGCTAAAATCACAGCTGCTAAAAAAGAACTCAATGATGCAAAAGCGCAACTCGATCAGGCACAAGCGCAAATCACTGAGCAAGAAAACCAATTAAATGCTGCTAAAGCTGTTTATGGTGCAGCTGCCGTGGCAGAGCAAGACAGCCAACTTCAAGCCGCCAAAGTTAGTCTAGCAGAAAAAACAAAGGCTTATCAAACCAAAAAAGCCCAGGCTGATAAAGAGTTAGCTGAAAAAGAAGCTGCTCTAGAGGAGGCGCAAGACAGCCTAGATGATCTTGAGCAACCAACCTATGAAACCTATACACGCCGAGAAATCCCAGGATCAGAAGGCTATGTTTCTTATGAAAATAACGCCTCAGTGATTGACGCAGTTGGCAATATCTTCCCTGTTGTGCTTTATTTCATTGCGGCACTTGTTACCTTTACGACGATGGCACGCTTTGTGGATGAGGAGCGCCTAAAAGCAGGAACACTCAAAGCTCTAGGCTACGATAACCGCTCTATTGTTCGGAAGTTTGTTCTCTATGGTTTTGTGACCAGTATGATCGGAACAGCTATCGGAACACTGGCAGGGCACTTGCTTTTACCAAGTATCATCTACAGTACCTACGCCTCTAAGTTGGTTGTTGCTCCAATCGAGCTTCATTTTTACCCAGTAAAAACCTTGCTAGCTATTCTACTTGGTTTGGTGAGTAGCGTGGTACCAGCCTTGTTGGTAGCGCGTAAAGAGTTGGCTGAAAAACCAGCCCAGCTTCTTCTCCCTAAACCACCAGCATCTGGATCAAAAATCTTGATGGAGCGCATTACACTGATCTGGTCTCGTATGAGCTTTACACAAAAGGTGACCGCTAGAAATATTTTCCGTTATAAACAACGGATGTTGATGACCATTTTTGGCGTTTGTGGCTCCATTGCCCTCTTATTTGCAGGATTGGGTGTCCGATCTTCTATTGCTGACCTTAATAATCGTCAGTTTAATGACATCATCAAGTATGATATGATCGTGGCTGAAAATAATCATTTAAGTAGTAGTCAAGAAAAGGACTTGAATCAACTGTTAAACTCAGATGATGTCAAGAGCCACTTATCTGTTCATTATGAAACCCTAACAAAAGTCGCAGGAGACAATAATGATGAACAAAGCATCACCACCCTTGTCACAGATGGGAAAGATGATGCGACATTTAGAAAATACATCAATTTGGTGAATCGTACAGATGGCAAGGATTTGCATTTAGACCAAGATGGTGTGGTGATTTCAGAAAAATTAGCTGATTTGACAGGTGTTAAAGTAGGGGATCCCCTCGCTGTTAAGAATGCTGATGGAAAAAGTATCAAACTGAACATTTCAGGTATTGCAGAGATGTACATGAGTCACTTTATCTTTATGAGTCAAGACTATTATGAAAAAGCCTTTGGCACATCTGTTGACTACAACGCTGATCTGCTGATGCTAAAAGATGACTCTACTAAAAACACCAATGCTGTTGCCACAGATTTTATGGACCTTGCAGCCGTTAAAGGTGTTGTTCAAAATACCACTCTTAAAGAGCAAGTTAATACCATTGTGGACTCTCTTAACCGTGTTATGTACATTATGATCATTACCTCTGTCTTACTTGCAGTTGTCATTCTTTATAACCTGACTAATGTCAATGTAGCAGAGCGCATCCGTGAGTTATCCACCATTAAAGTACTTGGTTTTTATGATAAGGAAGTGACCATGTATATCTATCGTGAAACCATGTACCTTTCCTTAATCGGGATTTTAGTAGGCTTTGGTATGGGGTATGCCTTACACAGCTATATGCTTCTCATTATCCCACCAGATACGGTCATGTTTAACCCCGCAGTCGGTTGGCTCATCTATGCCGTACCAGCTGGTGTTGTTATCTTGATTCTCATTATTTTAGGCATCATCGTCAACCAATGGCTCAAAAAAATCGACATGCTCGAAGCCCTAAAAAGTGTAGAGTAAAAATAAGATACTTTTACGTTAAACCAAGATACTAAGCCCGTAAAAAATCCGTATGAAAATAGGGCTCAACCGCCGTGTCACATGACACAAGAGCGAGCATCATTTTCACAAGGATTTTAGGACGAGTTCAATTATAAGATACTGAGAGCGTAAGAAGACCAAGAAGAAATAGGAGATTGACACAGGACATTTCAGTCCAAGGAAGATCTATCATTTTCTCACAGTCTTCCGCTCACAGTTCAATTAAAGCTACCAAATCTTTTTTAGATTCTTTAAGCTTGTTTTAAGTTATTATGGCTATACTATAGTCATCCTAAAACTTTTCTTTTTCATAAATCTCCTAACTTCCCTTACATTTGTGAGGGAAGTTTTTTTGCTTACTAGTGTTTTTGTCATCTAGCGGTAAGTAAAAAAAAATCAGGCAGGAGCTGAAAGCCCTACCTGATCAAGGAGATTTATGAAAAAGAAAAGTTTATTAGGATGTTTATAGTATAAGTTGCCTAGCTTAAGTTAGACTTAAAACAACCTTTCGTAAAACTTAAGTTTTAAGGGATGAGGGATTAAAAAAATCTTCAAAAATCGTCATTTTTTTCATTAAAATACTTGACAAATCGCTTGTTATACTACATATAACAAGCCTTGACTTTACAGCCAAGGCTTTCTAAAAGTTTTTTAATATGGAGAAAAATATGTCTAAGAAAACAAAAGTTTTATCAGGTTTGGCTCTTGTTGCAGGGACGGTCGCAATCAGCGCCAATGCCCAAGCAGAAGAGGTAACAGCACCAATTACCACTGAAACACCTGTAACAACCGCTCAGGAAGCAACTGAGACCAAGGTGACGACAGAGGTGTTAGCGCAAGCCTCAGAGGTGGTGACAAGCACACAAGCAAGTGCAGACAGTCAAGCAAGCGTGGTAGCGAAAGCTTCATCAGAAGTTGCCTCGCAATCAGCCGTGGTGTCTTCTCTTACCTCAGAAGTGGCAAAAGCCAATGTGACAGAGCAAGATTTGAGCAATGCTCAAGCTACTATTGAGAGCGCACAAGGACAGGTGACGGCAACCTCAGAAGCCTTGAAAACTGCTCAAGAGACAGAGACGACTGCACAAGATAAAGTTTCAACCCAAGAAAGCCTAGTAGCTGATGCCCAAACGAAGGCGAGCGAGACGGCTAGTGCGGTGGCTGAGGCTCAGTCTAAGGTTGATACTTTGAGTGGTTCTACAGATACTACGGCTCTTGAACAGAACGTTGCTGACCTTACAACTAAGGTAGCTAGCGACAAAGATGCGGTATCTTCTGCCCAGTCAGCTCTTGAGTCGGCTAAAGACGGCACTGTTTTGAAAAATAACCAAGAACAAGCAAAAGTTGCCGTAGATGATGCTAAGTCTAGTTTAGCAACTGCTGAGATTGAAGCTACATCCAAAGGTTCTGTTGTTTCTTCTGCTCAAGGTTCTTTATCTACCGCTCAGGCAAATAAAAATAATGCTGATGCCAAGGTATCTTCTAGTCAATCTGCTCTCAACTCAGCAAATAATGACTTTGCTAACTTGATGGTATCTCCCTAGCTCCTCAAAATATGTCTTATTTTAATCAGGCTGACCCACGTTGGAGTTCTATGTACTTCGGTATTTCTACTATGGGGTTATCAGGGTGTGTGCCTGCATCTGTAGCTAATGTTATCACAAGTTTAACTGGCAGAACTGTTATACCTACAGAAGTAGCAAGCTACCTTTATAACAATACAAATGAATTTAATAAAACTGGGGTAGGAGCTTCATCTACTGGTGTTTATTTAGCATTACAAAATTGGGGGTTAACTCCTACCAACTTAGCTAATGTATCTGAGGTTGAAACTGCTCTTAAACAAGGACATACTTTACTGGTAGCAGTGGAAAAAGACAAATTCACACCGTATGGAGGTACGCATGAGCTTGTCTTGAAGGGGTATTCAAACGGTTCTACTTACGCTTATGACCCTTATACAAGAGCTAATATTGGATGGTATCCTGTACGAAACTTGTGGGCTGAGCAAAGTACAGACCCTATGGATACTAAAGGTTTAGTATCGACTTTCATCAAAGTAACTACTAACACAATGAATCAAAAAGAGACTGCCATTAAAACTGCACAAACTTCTTTAAACCAAGCTAGGTCAGAGCAAACTGTTGCAGCAACTAATTTGTCTCAGGCTCAGGCATCTTATGATACTGCTCTTTCTAGTTACAACGAGGCACAAACAGTGGTTTCTAAGGCTAAAGCAGAATTACAAAATGCTGAGAATAACTTATCTTCACTAATGAGTAGTTCTGTAGATTTAACTCCTTATGAACAAGCCCTTACCGAAGCTCAAGCAACCCTATCTCAAGACGAGCAAGCTATCCAAACTGCTAAGGAGACCCTTGCTCTAGCTAAGGCTAGTGCTACTGACAAGGCTATTGCTCTCTCTAAGGCTCAAGCTAACCTTACTTCTGCAAAAGAGGCTGATGCCCTTGCTCAGTCAGCTCTTGTATCGGCTCAGGCTACTCTAGCTCAATTAAAAGCAGAACTTAGTCAAGCTCAAAGTGCTACCGTAGATGCTAAAACAGCTTACACCAATGCTCAAGCTACTCTAGAGACAGCTAAAGCCCAACTAGAGGCTATGAAAACTGCTAAAGCTAACTTACCAAGTCTAGTGGAACAACTCACTCAAGCACAGGCTAAGTTAGAAGAGTTAGAGGCGCTCTTAGCTACAGAAGAGGAAAATCTAGCAGACCTAGAAGCTATCGCAGATGAAGCACTTGCTATCTATGAAGCTCTGCTTGCTCAATACCAAACACAAGAAGTCCAAGCTCAACGTGATGCCATCATCACAAACGGTGGTCAACCAGTAGCTATCAAGGATGAAAACGGAGTTATTGTTGCTTATTTTGATGGCAGAGTGGATGAGAAACAAGCTATCCAAACAGCCTACAACAAAGCTGTCACTAAGCAAGTCTCAGCTAAAGTCCTAAAAGAAAAACCACAAGCAAACTACCAAGCCAAATCAGCTAGTTTGCCAAACACAGGAGATGACCAAACTGCTATCTTCTCACTGATGGGACTAATGGTCATTGGTTTAGCTGGAGGGTTACGAAAACGTAAAGGATAACCTAAAAAATCTTCTTACTCTTTAGGAGTAGGAAGATTTTTACGTATTCTCCTAAAATATGGTAAAATAAAGGTCAGAATAATATGAGGAAAAGCCATGTCAGACTTATTTAAAAAATTGATGGAACAGATTGAAATGCCACTGGATCTTAGGGAATCAGAGGCTTTTTCATCTGCAGAGATTGAAGAGGTTAAGGTGAATCCTAAGACACGAGTTTGGGATTTTCATTTTCGTTTTGACACTATTTTGCCTATTGCGCTTTATAGAGAGTTGCGTCAGCGGTTGGTGGAGACTTTTGAGCAGGCTGAGATCAAGGCGGAGTTTGCTATTAAGGCCAATCGTATAGATTTTTCAGATGAGTTGCTTCAAAGTTACTATCAAGAGGCTTTTACTCTTCCGCTTTGTGAGGTCGCTAGCTTTAAGAGTTCCTTTAGTCAGCTGAAGGTTCATTTTGATGGGGAAAAAATCATCATTGCTGCTCCCCAGTTTGTCAACAATGCGCATTTTAAGAAAAATCATCTGCCAAAACTTGTCCAACAGTTTGACCAGTTTGGTTTTGGGAGCGTCAGCTTTTTGATGGAGTCAGACCAAGAGATGACTGAGCAGTTGAAGGATGATTTTGTTTCAACAAGAGAGAGTCGCTTACAAGAGGCGGTAGATCAGGCCCTAGAAGCTCAGAAATCACTAGAGGCTTCCATGCCACCGCAAGAGGAGAAGCCTAGCCTAAGCTTTAACTATAAAGAGCAGGCGCAGGCACGTCAGGCAGGCTTTGAAAAGGCAGAGATCACACCTATGATTGAGGTGGAGATGGAGGAGAACCGCATTGTCTTTGAGGGCATGGTCTTTGATGTTGAAAAGAAAACCACACGGACAGGTCGGCATATCATCAACTTTAAGATGACCGACTATACTTCAAGCTTTGCCATGCAAAAGTGGGCAAAAGATGATGAAGAGCTGAAGAAGTATGACATGATTGCCAAAGGTGCTTGGTTGCGGGTTAGAGGAAATATTGAAAATAATCCCTTTACCAAGACCTTGACCATGAACGTGCAAGATGTCAAAGAGATTGTCCACTATGATCGTAAGGACCTGATGCCTGAGGATCAAAAGCGTGTGGAATTTCACGCCCATACCAATATGTCCACCATGGATGCTCTACCGACTGTTGAAGCCTTGATTGCGCGTGCAGCAAGTTGGGGACATCCAGCCATTGCCATCACCGATCATGGTAATGTTCAGTCTTTCCCACATGGTTATCATGCAGCTAAAAAGGCAGGGATCAAGGCTCTCTTTGGTTTAGAAGCCAATATCGTTGAGGATCGTGTCCCTATTACTTATAATGAGGTTGATCTGGACTTGCATGAGGCGACTTATGTGGTCTTTGACGTGGAAACGACTGGTCTTTCTGCCATGCACAATCAGTTGATTCAGATTGCAGCATCAAAGATGTATAAGGGAAATATCGTTGAGCAATTTGATGAGTTTATTGATCCAGGACACCCTCTGAGTCAGTTTACAACCGAGTTGACAGGGATCACCGATCAGCATGTCAAGGGCTCAAAGCCTATTGAACAGGTGTTAGCAGAGTTTCAGAGCTTTTGTCAAGATACGGTACTGGTGGCCCACAATGCGACCTTTGACGTTGGCTTCATGGATGCCAACTATGAGCGTTATGGTCTGCCTAAGATTAGTCAACCTGTGATTGACACCCTTGAGTTTGCAAGAAATCTATATCCAGAGTACAAGCGACATGGTTTGGGGCCATTGACCAAACGCTTTGGTGTGTCCTTGGAACATCACCACATGGCAAACTACGATGCCGAAGCGACAGGACGTTTGCTTTTTATCTTTTTAAAAGAAGCAAGAGAACAACGTGGTCTGACCAATCTTTTATCGCTGAATACCGATTTGGTGGCTGAGGATTCTTATAAAAAAGCACGAGTTAAACATGCGACCATCTATGTTCAAAATCAGGTTGGTTTAAAAAATATCTTCAAGCTTGTCAGTCTGTCTAACGTGAAATACTTTGAAGGTGTGGCACGAATCCCTCGGACAGTCCTAGATGCGCACCGAGAGGGTCTGATTTTAGGGACAGCTTGTGCTGATGGAGAAGTTTTTGATGCGGTGTTATCTAAAGGGGTCGAAGAAGCCATCCAAGTGGCTAAGTATTATGATTTTATTGAAATCATGCCACCAGCCCTTTATGCTCCTCTTATCGCTAAAGAGCAGGTCGCTGATGAAGAAGCGATTCAAAACATTATCCGTGATCTGATCACGGTAGCTAAGACACTCGATAAGCCTGTTCTAGCAACAGGTAATGTCCATTATCTTGATCCTGAAGAAGAAATCTACCGTGAGATTATCGTGCGTAGTCTGGGACAGGGGGCGATGATTAACCGTACCATTGGACGAGGAGAAGATGCCCAACCAGCTCCTTTGCCTAAAGCGCATTTTAGAACTACCAATGAAATGTTAGATGAGTTTGCCTTTTTAGGAAAAGAGTTAGCCTATGAGGTGGTAGTGACTAATCCCAATGCCATGCTTGAGCGTTTTGATGAGGTTGAAGTGGTTAAGGGCGACCTTTACACGCCTTATATTGAAAAAGCAGAAGAAACGGTCGCTGAGTTAACCTATCAAAAAGCCTTTGAGATTTATGGCAATCCTTTACCTGATATTATTGATTTAAGGATTGAAAAAGAGCTGACCTCTATCTTGGGGAATGGCTTTGCCGTGATCTATCTGGCATCGCAGATGCTGGTGAATCGCTCAAACGAACGGGGTTATCTGGTGGGATCTCGTGGTTCGGTTGGCTCAAGTTTTGTGGCAACCATGATTGGCATCACAGAGGTTAACCCCATGCCACCGCACTATGTCTGTCCTAACTGTCAGGCATCAGAGTTTATTACAGATGGCTCCTACGGATCAGGGTTTGACTTACCCAATAAAGCCTGTCCGAGCTGTGGGACTCTTTATAAAAAAGATGGTCAAGATATTCCCTTTGAAACCTTCCTTGGTTTTGATGGGGACAAGGTACCTGATATTGACTTGAACTTTTCAGGGGATGATCAACCTTCTGCCCATTTGGATGTTCGAGATATTTTTGGGGCAGAGTATGCCTTTCGTGCAGGGACAGTTGGTACGGTCGCTGAAAAAACAGCTTATGGCTTTGTTAAAGGCTATGAACGTGATTATGGTAAGTTTTACCGTGATGCTGAGATTGATCGTCTGGCTATGGGAGCTGCGGGGGTTAAGCGTACTACAGGTCAGCACCCAGGGGGGATTGTTGTTATTCCAAACTATATGGATGTCTATGATTTTACCCCTGTTCAATACCCAGCTGATGACTTATCAGCAGAGTGGCAGACGACCCACTTTAACTTCCACGATATTGATGAAAACGTCTTGAAGCTCGATATTCTGGGACATGATGATCCGACCATGATTCGGAAATTACAGGATTTATCAGGGATTGATCCTAAAGATATTCCAGCTGATGATCCTGGGGTGATGCAGCTCTTTTCTGGCACAGAGGTTTTAGGGGTCACACCAGAGCAAATTGGCACTTCAACAGGGATGCTGGGGATTCCAGAGTTTGGAACGAACTTTGTTCGTGGAATGGTGGATGAGACACATCCTACGACCTTTGCGGAGCTTTTGCAGTTATCAGGCTTGTCACACGGTACAGATGTTTGGTTAGGAAATGCACAGGATTTGATCAAGCAAGGGATTGCCAACCTGTCAACCGTTATCGGTTGTCGTGATGATATTATGGTTTATCTGATGCACGCAGGTCTCCCACCTAAGATGGCCTTTAACATCATGGAGCGCGTGCGAAAAGGCTTGTGGTTGAAAATCTCTGAAGAAGAGCGTGATGGTTATATCCAAGCCATGCGAGATAATCATGTGCCAGACTGGTACATCGAGTCTTGTGGAAAAATCAAGTATATGTTCCCCAAAGCCCATGCGGCAGCTTATGTGATGATGGCCTTACGCGTGGCCTACTTCAAAGTTCATCATCCGATTTATTATTATTGTGCTTATTTCTCCATTCGTGCCAAAGCCTTTAATCTCAAAACCATGAGTGGCGGTCTTGAAGCCGTCAAAGCTAAGATGGCAGAAATTGCTGAGAAAAAGAAAAATAACGAAGCTTCAAATGTCGAGCAAGACCTCTATACCACGCTTGAGCTTGTTAATGAAATGCTAGAGAGAGGGTACGAGTTTGGGAAGTTAGACCTTTATAAGAGCCATGCCACAGAGTTTCAAATTGAGGATAAGACCCTTATCCCACCGTTTGTGGCTATGGATGGTTTAGGGGAAAACGTTGCGAAACAATTGGTCAAAGCAAGAAGTGAAGGCGAGTTCCTATCAAAAACCGAACTCAGAAAGCGTGGCGGTCTCTCAAGTACCCTTGTCGAAAAAATGTCAGATATGGGCATTCTAGGCAACATGCCAGAAGACAACCAACTTAGCCTCTTTGATGACTTCTTTTGAAAATGAGATACTAAGAGCATAGAAAGTCAAAGAGAAAAATTATCATTTTCTCAGAGCTTGTAGCAGACGTTTGATGAGATAAGTTACTCAGTTGCACCAAATCAAATGGTTTAAAAAGCATAACACTTGAAATAAAGTGTTGTGCTTTTTATTTATCAGATCACAACATTAAATTGTATCCGAATACATATGAATAAAATAAAGCTAAAAGCACAAAATTATTGGACATATTATAAAACTTAGTATAAAATGATGGGGAAAGTAAAAGGAGGAGTGTTTATGAGAAGAGAAAAGAAATTTAGGCATCATTTGAAACGGTCAGCTAAATTATCTAGATGGGCCGTTTTAGGATTAGCTACTGTCGCTGTTGGTGGACTTAATGTGAGCCTTGCTAAAGCAGAAGAAGTCTCTCAGCCGGCTGTAGCTTCAACGAGTACAACAACTGATTCTGCACCTGTAGCAGCACCAGTTGAGGGAGTTTCAACCACTGTTTCTGATAGTGGAGCTGTTCCTAGTTCTGGAGCTGAGACTACTGTGACTGAGACAAGTCCAGTAGAAACAGAAACAGTTGTGACCAATGTGGAAAAAGAGGTGACCTTACAGACCAATGCGGAAGTGATCAATCATTTTAACAATGAGATTGATCAAGCTACTTGGAGCAAGGTTGACCCTGCTACTAGTGCCAACGAAGCCGTCGTTAGTGTAGAGGTGGATCGTAACAATACTAACTTTACGGTGAATGCGCATAAAACATCTGAATCTGATGACCCACTTTTTTCAAACTTTGTGACCACTGAAACCAAAGAAACACCTTACACTTATTCGTACTTGGATGGTTCGTCTAGGACATCTGAATACGGTGTGACACAAACAGGCAGTTCAGGTGAAGGCAGTTTTGTTGCAGTAGGTGAGGAACATGTGAATCGTGATTATTATAGCGCGAAAAACACGAGTGGCACAGCTTTAATCAAATCTACGATTTTAACAACTAATCCACTAGCTCCTAATCTACAAATTGAAGAAGTTGCTAGTTTGACAACATCTGGTAACATTATTCACCGCACAACCTTTACCAATAAGAGCGATTTAACTTACGCCAAACAACAGTACTATGTTTTACTAGATACAATGTTAAATGCCGACGATGATATTAACCTTTATTCTGATGGTAGTGGAGGTGCGTACTTCTCTGATCGAGAAACATTTTTATCTACCCGTATGTTGTCAGATGGTACTTCTTATGCATTAAACTGGAGAAATCGAGGCAGTGTTTTGGGTCAACAGGTTAAGGGTGCTAATTTACCAGCAGATCGTCGTATGACAAGCAGTGTTGACTCTGCTATTCGTTATTTAACACCTGCTGTAAGTTTGACTCCAAATCAAAGTATTAGTCTATGGTATTTAGAGTCTATCTATACACCAGAGGAAGTGGAAGCTATTATTGCAAGTGGGGGATCTTTAAATACCATTAGTCAAAAATTTAATGAAGTTGTCATTAAAGAGATTCCTAAAGAAACACCATCACAAGATCAGCCAGCTGTTGAAGAAGGAGTGGCTCAGACCCCTACTCCTGAAAGACCTTTGGTCCGTGAAGACCTTGTTCTTGAAGAAAAAGGTCATACAGAACCGCAACAAGTGACTTCTCTAACAAGTCTTAAAAAATCTGAGAAAAAAGTTCAGACACTTGGTTCACCATCTCAATCAACTAACTTGGTTACATCAAACAAAGAAAAACAATTGCCAAAAACAGGTGAAGATCAGTCTTCGGCTTTAGGAGCATTGGGCTTGGCCTTGCTAAGTGTTCTTGGTTTTGGACAATTACGTCGTAAAAATCATTAATTTCAAAAGCAATAGCTGAGAGAGGTAGTGTCAAAAAGTTTAGCACCACTTCTCAGAGTCCGTGTGACCATCTTAATGTGGTGGCTGATTGAGGCCGAGAGTCCGGTGCCCTATTATAAGATAGAGATATCAACGAGTTCCCCTAACTGCCATGGTTGGAAGTAAGGGGAACTCATTTTTTTCAAGAAGAAAAAATAATAGTCAAAACGATTGACAAATATTTTTAAAAGATGTAATATTACTATATAGTATTTTTAATCACTAATTAGTACAAAAAGAAAGAGGGAATCCTATGTCAAACTTTACAGATTTACAAGAAAAACGCCGTTCTATCTATGCACTTGGTAAAGACCTACCAGTGTCAAATGAAGAAGTAGTGGCTATCGTTGAGAAAGCAATGAAAGAATCTCCATCAGCGTTCAACTCACAATCAAGCCGTGCCGTTGTACTTTTCGGTGCGGAGTCAGACGCTTTCTGGAACGAAATTGCTTACAGCGAATTGGAAAAAGTAACTCCTGTAGAAGCTTTTGAAGCTACAAAAGAACGCTTGGCTAGCTTTGCAGCAGGTGCTGGTACTATCTTGTTCTTCGAAGACCAAGCCGTTGTTGAAGGGCTTCAAGCTAACTTCCCACTCTACGCTGAAAATTTCCCAATCTGGTCTGAGCAAGCACATGGTATCAATTTATACGCTGTATGGTTGGCATTTGCTGAGAAAAATATTGGTATGAACGTCCAACACTACAATCCATTGGTAGATGCACAAGTTGCTGAAAAATACGGTATTCCAGCCAACTGGAAACTCCGTGCCCAAGCACCATTCGGTAGCATTGCAGCCCAAGCAGCAGAAAAAGAATACATGTTAGATTCTGATCGCGTTAAAGTTTTTGGGAACTAACTCCCTCTTTAACAGGAATAAAAATGAAAAGCAAGCTGAATTCAGTTTGCTTTTTCTTGTAATTAATACTAATTAGTGGTAATATAAATGATATAATAGAAGAGAATAGCAAGAGAAAAAAGGAGGATGTCATGGGAGAGGAATTGGACAAGAATTTATCCGTCAAAACGATGGTTGTCTTGCGTAAAGCGATGAGAAGTATTGATAGTCAGGTTTATTCAGAATTTAAAGATTATGGTATTACGCCTACTCAATTTGGTGTTTTAGATGTGCTTTATACTAAGGGAGAGATGAAAATCTGTCGTTTAATTGATAGTATGTTGGCGACATCAGGAAATATGACAGTCGTGATTAAAAATATGGAACGTCATGGTTGGATCTATCGTCAGGTTTCACCAGATGATCGTAGGGCGTCTGTTGTAGGATTGACAGAGACTGGTCGAGATTTGATTGAGGCTATTTTACCTCAGCATATTGCCAGTGTTAATCAAGTTTTTGCTCATTTGACAGATGAGGAAAAGTCAAGTCTGATTACGATTTTAAAAAAATTTAAAAAATCTGAGGCAAAATAGTTTACAAAACCTTATTCGAGCTATAATACTACTATATAGTAATATTATAAAAAGAAATGAGAGACAAACAGATGAAAAAAGTATTATTTATCGTTGGTTCACTTCGTGAGGGATCATTCAACCACCAAATGGCAAAAGAAGCTGAAAAAGCTTTGGCAGGAAAAGCGCAAGTGAGCTATTTGAACTATAAGGAAGTGCCTTTGTTTAACCAAGATTTAGAAACACCTGTTTTACCAGCTGTTCAAGCAGCGCGTGATGCAGTGGTAGAAGCAGATGCGATTTGGATCTTCTCTCCAATCTACAACTTTGCTATTCCAGGTGTTGTGAAAAACTTATTAGACTGGTTGAGCCGCGCTCTTGATCTTTCAGATACAACAGGAGCATCAGCACTTCAAGATAAAATTGTTACAGTATCCTCTGTAGCTAATGGTGGACATGATCAATTGTTTGCAGCTTATCAAGCCCTTCTTCCATTTATCCGTACTCAAGTGGTCGGTGACTTTACCGCTAGCCGTGTTAATGATGAAGCTTGGGCAACAGGTGAGTTGACATTGTCAGCTGATGTGATTGAAAGCTTAGAAAAACAAGCATCAGCATTGATTGAAGCATAATCTTCTCTTATTAAAAAAACTAGGTGGACGACCTAGTTTTTTTGATTTACCAAATCCCTAGTAACCATTGGATCAAAAGATCCATACAGATTATAGCTAGCCAGCAAAAAGCGCCAAGAATGATAGCTGTTGACCCCGTTTTAAGAAGTTTGGGGAAATTGGTTTTCACTCCAATGGCCACCATAGCAACAACAATAAAAAATTTAGAGAGGGTCTTGAGGGAATCAAAAAGTGTTAACTCAAAACCCAGGGCACTTAATAAACTGGTTGTGAGAGAAGCTAAGATAAAATAGAGAAGAAAATTCGGAAATGCTTTCTTGAGCTGAAATTTTCCTTGGTAGCCTTGATTTTTTCTTTGTTTTAACAAGGCCAATCCAAAGGTGATAGGGATAATGGCAAGAGTTCGTGTTAGTTTGACAATAGTGGCAGCTTCCAAAGTGTGACTATGATGAAGGCTATCCCAAGCGCTAGCTGTGGCTGTGACAGATGAGGTATCATTGACAGCTGTTCCAGCAAAGATGGCAAACCCTTCGTGAGAGAGGTTTAGGGCTTGCCCAAGACTTGGAAAAAGCAGAGCGGCCAAGATGTTAAAAAGGAAGATGACAGAAATAGCTTGAGCCACCTCTTCTTCATCTGCTTCAATGACAGGAGCCGTTGCAGCAATGGCAGACCCTCCACAAATAGATGAGCCGACTCCAATGAGTGTGGCAAGGTGGGAGTTGATTTTATTGGTTTTAAAAAAGAGATAAGCGACACCTAAGGCAGTGAGAATAGTTGTCAAAATAATGGGGAGTGAGCTGATACCAACTGTTAAAATATGTTGAAGATTGAGTCCAAATCCTAATAAAACCACTGCTAATTGCAAAATGATTTTAGAAGAAAAAGCGATGCCCTCTTTTAGCTGATCCTGTTTTGTTAGAAAAGGGCTAGCTCCCATTCCAATAAAAATCGCAAAAACAGGCCCTCCTATCAAAGGAAAAACCTGACCTAACATCCAAGCTGGGAGAGCTAAGAGAAGACAAGATAAAAATCCTGGAAGTTTTCTGATCATAAAAATAGTACCTGTTAGTTTATTTGTCAGTCTAGGGGGTTAATCTTGTTTAGATTTAACAAAGTTGATATATTTGTCTCCAAAGCTTTCAATTTGTTGAAGAACTAGCTTAAATTCTTGACCAATCTCGCTTAATTCATACTCCACTTTTGGTGGAACTTGCGCATAGACCTTACGCGTAATTAAGCCATCGTCTTCTAATTGACGTAATTGCTTGGTCAAGGTTGCTTGGGAAATCCCTGTTAATCGACGGTGCAATTCATTAAAACGAATCGGTCCTTCTTCGATGTGGTGCAAAAGTAGCATACTCCATTTCCCTGATAAAACACTTTGAGTCGCCACATAAGGACACTCTGGCACGGTATGAGATGTAAATGTTGGCATCATTTCTCCTTTATTTAACGTGATACTATCCAAAAAGATAGTGACTAGTCTAAAAAAACGTATTTGTATTAGTTGTTGTACCTGTTACAATAATACCATAAACTGCAAAAGCAGAAAAGAAGAATGGAGAAAAGATATGGCAAATAACCCCCCTAAAACTGCCCTTATGGTTATTGATGTGCAAGAATTTCTAATTGGACTCAATCCTTATCAGGCTCAAGATTATTTAAATCAACTTGAGACTTTTATCCATCAAACGCGTGAAGCAAGCATTGAAGTCATCTATGTCCGTCACAATGATGACAATATGAAAAATGGTACACCTGAATGGCAAGTTCACCATCGGATTGCACCACAAAATGATGAAAAGATCATTGATAAAACATTTGCAAGTAGCTTTAAGGACACAGACCTCAAAAACTATCTGGATCAGCAAGGCATTGAGCAACTGCTAATCACTGGAATGCAGACAGAATACTGCGTGGACACCACTCTTCGTGTAGCCTTTGAGCATGGTTATAAGATCATTGTGCCAGAAGGGTTGACTAATACCTTTGACACAGAAACAATATCTGCACCAACCATCCGTAAACACTATGAAACAGTATGGGGCAATGCCTTTGCGCAAGTAGTCCCAGTTGAAGCCGTGCTATCCAATCTAAAAGGAGAATAAGGTGCAACTAGAACTTAGGTTCTAGTTTTTTTGTTTGAAAAATTAAACTAAATTTTGCCTTGATATGAAACAATTCTTTAGAAAAAGATACTGGCTTTTCAAAAAAATCGTACTTGTAAAAAACAATGTATCGACTATACTAGTTGTATATTAAAAATAAGGAAAGAAGTTTAATATGAAACTATACTACATCATCGATGCTTACTGCGGTTGGACCTACGGCTTTAACCACATTTTCACAAGATTTATGCAACACCATCCTGACCTAGAGATAGAAGTCATTAACGGAGGCTTGTTTGTCGGAGATAATAAAAAGAAAATGGCTGATTTTAAGCAAGCACAGACCATCAACAAACAAATCGAAACCTATTACCAAATGACTTTTGGTGAAGCTTATAATCAATTGTTTAAGAGTAAGGACTTTACCATGGATTCCCTTGGTCCGGCTAGGGCTTACTCCGTTTTGAAAAACTATGTTGAACCACACCAGCTTGCTCAGCTGACATTAGATATTCAAGCATTGTTTTTTGAAGATGGGTTAGACCTCAGTCAAGCAGGTAGTTATGCCAGCATCCTCGACACTTATCAGTTACCCCAAAAAGCTATGGAAGGCTTGTCAAGTGCCTTGAAACAAGCAGAAAATCTACATCCAGACTTTATCAAGGCTTATGAAATGGGGGTAACCTCTTTCCCAACCTTGTTACTTGAAAAAGACGGAAACTTCTTTAATCTGATTCACCAAGTTCGCACAGTAGATGACTTAGAAAAGAACTTCCAAGTAGCTTGCAACCTATTCAGTTGATGAAAATATCAGACAGAATGTATTTCAGTTAAAAATATTCGTTCAAATTACCTATCTTAGCACAATACTTCATAAAAGATACTAGCTTTACTAAAATTAAGTACTTGTTTTTTAAGATGTAACTTCTATAATAAGTATATGAATAATTCATGATGTTTATACATTTTATTTAATTAAGAAAGTCAGGTATTTCCATGTATAATTCCCAATTTGAACTGGGCCATGTTGCCCTCAATGTCCGTAATTTAGAACTCCAAAGCCTGTTTTACCAACAAGTCTTGGGTCTCCAAGTTCTCTCCCAAAGCCCCAACCAGATTGACCTTGGTGTTGGAAAAACCACCCTTGTCCGCCTGATTCAGACCGAGCAGAAAGGCGAAGTTAGCCAAAGCTACGGTCTCTACCACTTGGCTATTGTCCTACCTAGCCGTGAGGACTTGGGCACCATTTTCCGTCACTTTATCGACAATAAGATTCCCCTCCAAGGCGCCAGCGACCACGGTTACAGCGAAGCCATTTACCTAGCCGACACCGAAGGCAATGGCATCGAAGTTTACCGTGACCTGCCACAAGATGCATGGGATGTTCGAGCTGACGGTCAAATTGTTGGAAAATCTGAGCCAATGGATGCTGAAACGATTTATGCTTTAGGGAAAAAAGCTGACGCAGCCTATCAGATGCCTGCTGGTAGTCGTATGGGCCATGTCCATCTATCTGTCCGAGAAAGCGCTGCTTCTAGCAAATTTTACCAAGAAGTTCTAGCTGTCAGAGATAATTTCACCGTTCCATCTGCCTCTTGGTTGGCTTCTGGTAACTACCACCACCACCTTGCCGTCAATGAATGGGGAGGGAAAAATCTAACCAAGCGTGAGGAAGGGATGCCAGGATTAGCTTACTATACTATTTATTATAGTGATTTCTCCCATTTTCACGAGGTGATTAAAAGAGCTCAAGTAGCTGGTCTTGATCTTCACTTGTCCAGCCACAAAGTGGCTTTTGTCGATGTTGATGGGATTAAGACAAGGCTGGTTTTACATAAAAATAGCGATTAGATTTTTCTAATCGCTATTTATTATCGTTAGTTTAGGCCATTTTTTCTGCCAATCTTTCTTTTGAAGCCGTTTGTTAAATAAGGCTAGGCGTTCAGAATCTTGGCTAAAGTGAGGAGTAGGACTTAAAATAAAGTGTGTAACATCCTCTAACCCATAAGGGGCAAAAAGTTCCAATTGACCAGCTGTCAGGCGTAGTGCTAGGGCAGTTGCTTTTTCAGGATATTTTGAAATAGCATCACGAGCACTAGTATAGGGCTTGGTGTTAGGGTTATGGTGATGCATATAGACCTGATTTTTTAATTCCCAATGGTAGTGAGGATAGCGCTTGATGAGGTTTTGCTCAAGACATAAGGTATCCTCATAAGATAGATCAGGGTCAAAAAAGACAACATCCAAATCTGTTTCTTGATCAAAGAGGGGGCTTTGATCGAGATGGTTCCAAATAGCATTTCGAATGCTACCAGCTGCTAGCCAGCAGTCCTTAAGTTGAAGAGATTCGATGATGTTTAAAATAGTCATGAAATCAGGATTAGATGCTATGAGATTTAGAAGATCTAATTGTGTCATGACGCTCCTTTATTTAGTCAATTAAAAGCAGACCATCTTCAACTTTGAAAGGTTCTTTTTCATTGATACGATCGTAGAACATGATACCATTGATATGATCGATTTCATGTTGGACCACAATTGAGTTATAACCTTTTAATTTAATGCGTTGTTTTTCACCATTTTTATCAACATACTCCACGGTCACACGTGAATGGCGGATGACGTAACCCTCAACGGGGCGATCAACAGATAAGCAACCTTCTCCATCTGAAAGCGCAGCATTTTGAACAGAATGCGAGACAATCTTAGGATTATACATGATTTCCTGTAAGCTGTAAGCCTCAGCAGGAGGATTTCCCTCTTCATCTTCTAGGTTAGGGACTAAAACAGCGATAATGCGTTTAGAAATATCTAGCTGAGGAGCCGCCAAGCCAACTCCTCCACGTAATCCCATCTTTTCAGCCATAACAGGATCTTGAGAATGTTTTAAAAATTGCATCATTTTTTCACCTAAAATGATATCCTCATCACTAAGTGGTAGGCTCACTTCTTTTGCCACCGCACGAAGTGTTGGATTGCCTTCACGGATGATATCATTCATATCGATAAGATGACTAGCTTTGGTAAGTTTTTTTATAACAGACATGTGTTTCTCCTTGTTCATTTCTTATTCAGTTTATCACAAAATAGGGGATAAAGAAAGGGTGAGCCACTAAGCATGGATTTGCCATTTTTCTAAGCGTTTTCGGTCGTTGATGCGGTAGCGATTGTTTTCCTTACGAAGTGCCCCGTCGGTAATGAGTTCTTTTAAAACTCTCAGAAGATGGCGGTAGCTAACACCAAAAGAATCTGCTAGGGTGGCTAGTGGTAGAGTAAAGGGTTTGTCTTCCTCAAGTGTGAGAATATAGCTGGCCAAACGCTCTTTTAAGGTGTAAGAGAGGTTGGTAGAAGTTTTGGTATTTTGCTCATGTAAGGCGTTAGCTAGGCCCCTAGCTAATCTCAATAGAAAGCTTGGATCTGATAAAAGGACCTCTTTTTGTTGATTTAATGAAAGAGAGAGCATGAGTCCCTTAGTTTCAGCGATGACAGATGAGGAGGCTGTTTGGTTGGTTAGAAGTTCAATATCTCCGATAATGGTTGGAGGGTTTTTGATATCCAAGATATAGTCTTTTCCATTTGCTAACTTTTTAACGATTTTAATGCGTCCTGTTAAGACGTAAGAAATAGTGGTTAGCTCTTCATCTTGATGACAGAGGTAGTCGGATTTGGAAAATTCTTTTAGGATAAGGTGAGGAAAGTAGTGTTTAGGAAACAAGGTTTCTACTTGAAACTCTTTTAATAGTTTTTCAATTTCTTTCATGTTATCTCCTCAAATGTGACAGATGTCATAGGTGATGTTTCTACTATTGATTATACTGAATATAGTAGAAAAAACAAGTTTAGGAGTTTGTATGAAACAATTGCTAGAGAAGATTAGCCTTCTCTCCTTATCGTTTATGTTAGTTTCCACCTTTGCAGTTTCACCTGCTCTTCCTAAGATGATAGAGTATTATCAAGGATTGGGCTATACAGCAGGTCAGGTTAGTTTTTTATTTTCAGTGCCTTCTTTTGCTGTAATAGGGGTTTTGCTTCTTACCCCCTTTATTAGTAAGTTCTTATCTCAACATCAAACTATTATTTTAGGTTTACTGTTACTTTCGGTTGGGGGAAGTATACCTGTGCTAACACGTTCATATCATCTAGTATTTGTAGGAAGGATCTTTTTAGGAATTGGTATAGGTCTTATTAATGCTCATGCGATTAATATCATTAGTGAACGTTATAGTGGAAAAGAAAAGATTAAAATGCTTGGTATGAGAGCTTCTACAGAAGTGTTGGGGTCAGCCAGTTTAACATTTTTTGTGGGACAGCTTATGGTTCAATCTTGGTCGCAGGCTTATCTTGTCTATAGTATAGGATTTTTTATTTTGTTACTTTATTTACTATTTGTTCCACCTCTTAAGAAAAAACATCAAAAGGAGGATCAGCTAGAGAAAAAATCTCTATCTTTTAAACAAATACTTTATATTATTGCCATGTCAACCTATGCAGGTTTAGTTATTTTGATAAATAGTGTCATTACATTACGCATACCGCAAGTCGTAAGTCAATTAGATTTTGGAACTAGCACGGATTCAAGCTTAGTTTTAAGCTCAATGATGTTGATGGGAATTTTTGCGGGCATGATATTTAATAAGCTCCAGGAATTACTGAAAAATTATCTGCTACCAATTGTTTTAGTAATACTAGGAACAGGTTTAGCCTTATTGTGGCAGTCTAATTCTATATGGGATTTAACCTTAGGGGCTATGATAACGGGATTTACTTATTGTTTGGGGGTAATCAGGGTATTTCAAGTGATATCAGAGCGTATTCCAAGGAATCAGTTGATAACAGCAACAACGCTAGTTCTACTTGGATGTAATTTAGGCGGGGGGATATCTGCTATTGTTGATCAGTTACTTGGTCAGTTTAGTGAACAGCCTGGCGCAACTTTTTCTTATTTTGCTTTTCTCAGCATAGGCTTAGGTATGATTTTATTAATTTGTCATTTCCTTACGAATCCAATACATAAAAGTAGGCAGGGGTAGTTAAGACTATATAGATTAAATCTATCAATTTTTATTGTAAAAAAATTTAGTTTTTTACAATGTTTAATGTGCTAGCTTTTTTTAAAAGGAGTATAATAAAGGCATAAATAATCCAGTCCTCAATGGAATGAAATCGGGGTGAGGAAAAATGGCTAATGGATGGAAAATACCTAGCCGAGGCATTGAAAAATGCTCCGCTGAAGATGTCTATTCTTTTATGTCTAGTCACAAAGAGGGTTTAACTCAAGCAGAGGTAAAATCTAGGCAAAATACTTATGGACCGAATCGTCTAAACGAGAGTAAGAACGAGGCGGTTTGGTTAACTTTTATTAAGAATTTTACTAGTATGATGGCGATTTTACTTTGGGCAGGAGGCTTAGTTGCTTTTCTGACAGAGACACCCCAGTTAGGAATTGCGATATGGTCAGTGAATGTGATTAATGGTTTATTTTCTTTTTTTCAAGAATATCGTGCAAGCAGAGCTACAGAAGCATTGAAAAAAATGCTTCCATCCTATGTGCGTGTTCTGAGAGATGGAAGAGAAGATCAGATACTGGCTGAGGAGCTTGTTCCGGGAGATATCATGCTGATTGAAGAAGGTGATAAAATCTCTGCAGATGGGCGTGTAGTATTTGAGACAGATCTACAAGTTAATCAATCAGCTTTAACGGGAGAATCTAACCCTGTTCGTAAAATGACGACACCTATCTTAGATAACCACATCACTCCAATAGAGTTTAACAATATGGTTTTTGCAGGAACTAGTGTCTCAAATGGTAGTGGTAAAGTGGTGGTGAGTCAAATTGGGATGGCAACAGAATTTGGCAAAATTGCTCATCTGACACAGTCTATGTCAGATGAAAAAAGTCCTTTGCAAAAAGAGTTGGATCATTTAACCAAACAGATTTCCATGATTGCTGTTTCTATAGGTCTATTCTTTTTTGTAGCAGCTGTTGTTTTTGTGAAAGAACCTTTAGCCCAAGCTTTCATTTTTGCTTTAGGGATGGTAGTTGCTTTTATTCCAGAAGGCTTACTTCCAACTGTTACCCTATCTCTTGCAATGGCTGTTCAGAGAATGGCAAAAGACCATGCACTTGTAAAAAAAATTATCATCTGTTGAAACTCTGGGAGCAACATCTGTCATTTGCTCTGATAAAACAGGCACTTTAACACAAAATGAGATGACTGTAAATCATGTTTGGACTAGACGCCAAGAATATCAAGTGACAGGTTTAGGTTATACTCCAGAAGGGAGTATAAAGACCTCTAATGACATAGTAGAATTGTCACAAGATTCAACCTTAGAGTACCTCGTTCGTTTTGCAGCATTGTGTAGCAATGCTAAAGTGATAGAACCTGATGAACAACACTCAAGATACAGTGTACTGGGGGATCCAACAGAGGCTTGTCTTATTGTTTTAGCTAAAAAAGCGGGTCTGTCTCTCTTAGATAATGAGAATTGGGCAAAACGTATCAGGGAGTTACCTTTTGATTCTAGTCGTAAACGAATGACTACAATTCATCAACTAAGTCGATCTTTTCAATCAACATCTTATTTAGCTATTAGCAAAGGTTCACCAAAAGAGTTAGTTGATTTATGTCCGTGGATTATGGATAAAGGCATTGTGAGACCGATGATGGAAGAAGACCGAGCTGCTATTATGCAGGCAAATGATGTTTATGCAAGGCAAGGATTACGAGTTTTGGCAGTAGCTTATCGTGATTTAGAAAAAGCAAATAGTCTTCCTACAAGTGTCTCTGACTATACGCCTGAGTTAATTGAATATGATTTAGTTTTCATGGGACTTGTTGCTATGTCTGATCCACCACGTGAAGAGGTTGCTGCAGCTGTTGCTAAGTGTCATGATGCTAGTATACGTATTATTATGGTTACTGGTGATTATGGATTGACTGCTGTCAGTATTGCAAAACGTATAGGGATTGTTCGAGGAGATAGTCCTCGTGTGGTGACAGGAGCAGAATTAAAACGAATGTCTGATGAGGAGTTAAGACAAGTCTTGTTAGATGAAGTTGTTTTTGCACGTGTGGCACCTGAGCAAAAATATCGGGTTGTTAGTCAATTACAGGCTCTAGGACACGTAGTTGCTGTGACTGGTGATGGTGTTAATGATGCTCCCGCTTTGAAAAAAGCTGATATTGGAGTTGCAATGGGGATTACGGGAACAGATGTTGCCAAAGAATCGGCTGATATGATTTTAACGGACGATAACTTTGCTTCAATAGTAAAAGCGGTAGAAGAAGGAAGAGCTGTTTATTATAATATTCAAAAATTTTTAACTTATATTTTTAACAGTAATACATCTGAGGCTGTACCTTCTGCTACCTTCCTTTTCTCTAGAGGGGCTATTCCATTACCTTTAACAGTGATGCAGATATTAGCTATAGATTTAGGTACTGATATGCTTCCTGCTTTGGGGTTAGGGGTTGAAAAGCCTGAAGAAGGTCTAATGAGTCGTCCTCCTAGAAATATTTCAGACCCTCTCCTACATTTAGAGTTACTGATAAAAGCTTTTGTTTGGTATGGATTGATGGAAGCAGGGCTTGCTATGGGAGCATTCTTCTTTACAAGTATAGGACATCAAGTGAGTCTCTCTCAATTATTAGCAAACGATTTTCTTTATCGTCAAGCGACAACAATGACTTTAGGGGCGATTATCTTTTGTCAATTAGGAATGGTACTTAATTGTAGAACACTGACCCAATCTGTCTTTAAGTTGAAGTTGTTTTCAAATGTTACAATCAATCTGGGTATGGTCTTTGAAATTGTTTTGTTTGCTTCTTTGACATATCTTCCTGTATTAAATTCTCTTTTTCACACGGCACCATTGAGTATGTGGCAATGGGGATACTTGTTTTTATGTCCTTTGCCAATTTTAGGGATTGAGGAAGTACGGAAGGCTTATTTACGACACCGGTCAACCTGATAATATTAAGATAGTTAATTGTATTTGGAGTGTTAAGAAATCTGAAAAAAGTCAAAAACTTTCTTGTCCCAAGGTATTTCTAGTAAAAAATATCTATTTAGGATTCAGCCCATCTTCTTGTAAGTCTTTGAAATTTTATTTGGCAGAATTTATAGTATGAAGAGGTTGTTTTGATAATCCATGAAAAGTAAGGCAGTAGAGGTCAAGATAAGATCATCTAATATGTTATTTAATCCATCTATTGAACTTATTAAAAGAAATATTTGACAGAAATCAGGTAGATTTGATAGAATAACTAGTGTCTAAAAGACATACCAACTTTTTCTTGGTTTTAGGCTAGCCAAACCCTAAAACTCGGATTAAGCAATAAAAGGAGAAATATCATGGCAATCTCAAAAGAGAAAAAAAATGAAATCATTGCACAATACGCACGTCACGAAGGTGATACTGGTTCAGTTGAAGTTCAAGTAGCAGTATTAACTTGGGAAATCAACCACCTTAACGATCACATTAAACAACATAAAAAAGACCACGCAACTTACCGTGGTTTGATGAAAAAAATCGGTCACCGTCGTAACTTGTTAGCATACCTACGTCGTACAGATGTTAACCGTTACCGTGAATTGATTAGCTCACTTGGATTACGTCGTTAATCAAATGAAAATCACTAAAAGTCTGACAATTCTTGTCAGGCTTTTAGTTTGTCTAAAATCTAGAATGTTCTGTATGATGGAGATCAATAAACCATTTTATCATGCCATCAAACTTTAAGTAATGTTAAAGATATGGTATAATTTCTAAAAATAGATCTCATTGAGAGAATATTTTTTCAAGGAAAGGATTGACATGACAGTCTATAATATTAATCGAGGAATCGGTTGGGCAAGTAGTGGTGTGGAATACGCTCAAGCTTACCGTGCTAATGTCTTTAGAAATCTCAATATTCCAGCTAAATTTGTCTTTACAGATTTTTTTGCTCAGGAAAACTTATCTGATTTAACTCGCAATATTGGTTTTAAGGATGAGGAAATTATTTGGCTTTATGGTTTTTTTACAGACATAAAAGTAGCTCCAACAACTTTTACTTTAGCAGATTTAGAAGCTAAATATCATGGAGAATTAAGTCGCAAAGAAAGACAGGGAAAGATTGTTCGCTTTTTCTATGAAAAACAGGATGTTTTTTTGACAGCCTATCTCTGTAAAGAAGAGGATGATCGCGTACATCGTGTGGAGTTTGTATCACGCGGAAATTTAATTCGAAAAGATTTTTATTCTTATACAAAGATGTTCACAGAGTATTATACTCCTCGTGATAAAAGAGCTCATCTTTATCAACGTCGTTTTTTTAATGAAGATGGTTCAGTAGCATATGATGAAATCATTGACGGTAAAAATAGTGTTTTTCGCATGGCGGATGCTATCTTGAACTCCAAAGAGGAGTTTATTGCTTACTTTATGAAAAACCTAGCGTTGACATCTGATGATGTCGTGATTTTGGATCGTGCAACAGAGACAGGACAGGGTGTTTTTCGCTATAGTAAACCAGCCAAACTCGGTGTAGTTGTCCATGCAGAGCATTTTAGTGAAAATGCGGTGACTGATAGAACGATTTTATGGAACAATTACTACGATTACCAATTTACTAACGCAGATAAGGTAGATTTTTTTATAACAGCTACTGAACGTCAAAAAGAGGTCATGTCAGATCAATTTGCTAAGTACAAAGGGTTTATTCCTAATATTGTTACGATTCCTGTAGGGAGCTTAGATACACTTCGCTATCCACAATGTGACAGAACAGCATATAGTATTGTCACTGCATCTCGTTTGGCCTCAGAAAAGCATGTGGATTGGCTAGTGAAAGCTGTCATAGAGGCTAGAAAAGTTATCCCTAAATTGAGTTTTGATATTTATGGTGAGGGTGGAGAGCGAGCTAAAATCCAACGGATTATTGATGAAAGTGAAGCTCAAAGCTATATTCGTTTAAAAGGACATCAGGATCTAACAGATATTTATCAGCAGTACGAATTGTATCTGTCTGCTTCTAAGAGTGAAGGTTTTGGTCTGACTCTTTTAGAGGCTGTTGGATCAGGTCTACCATTGATTGGTTTTGATGTGCGCTATGGGAACCAAACTTTTATATCTGAAGGAAAAAATGGATACTTGTTGCCGACATTTGAAATCGATGAGGAAGTGCATATCGTCAAGGCATTTTCAGAGAGGTTAATCACCTTCTTCCAACGTCAAGATCGTCCAGCCATGCAAGGAGAATCCTACCATATTGCGGAGAATTTTCTGACATCCAAAATTGAAGAACGTTGGGGTCGATTGATTGAGGAGATGACAAAAGGATGATAAATTTATTTGATACATATACACAGGACAGTTGGGATTTACATTACTCCTTATTGGTATCTGGGTACAATAACCCTACTATTGTGATTAATGATGATGGTTTTCTTCCAAATGATGTTACATCACCCTATTTATTTTTCACAGGTTTTGATCCTAGAGCTGAGGAGACCCCTTTATATTTTAACCAAGTTTCAGTTCCAGAGTTTTGGGAAATAAGAGGGAATAATAGTCAAGGTGAAATCTATAACTACGCAGAAAAGAAGGGTCATATTCACTATACCACTCCTAGTCATAAGCGTTTGGTAAAAGCGGTAGACTGGTATGATGATAGGGGAAAAACACGATTAACAGACCGCTATAATAAGCAAGGCTATCGTTTTGCTCAAACAGTATATAATCTTGATGGTCAGGCAGTTTTAACATCTTATTTTAATGCAGATAATCAAGAAGTGTTAGTAGAAAATCATCATACAGGAGATGTGACACTGAATTATAAAAACCAGGTTTATATTTTTAAATCTAGGTCAGAATTTATTGTATTTTATCTAAAAGAAGCACAATTTGAGCTAGACCGCATTTTTTATAATTCTTTATCTACTCCATTTTTGGTGGCCCATCAACTGGGGGGAAGTAGAAAGGATATTCTTTTTTGGCAAGAAGAAATTGGCTCGGACATTCCAGGAAATATGCAGCTTCTTTTAAATAACATTGATAATCAAACTAAAATTATGGTACAAGATAAAGCTATTTACGCCAAAATTTCCTCTCTACTACCAGAAAATCAAGCTCATAAGGTATCTTATTTAGGAGTTATTTATCCTACAACGAGAGAAAATAAAAATAGAAAAGAAGCCTTAATCTTTACAAATTCGGATCAAATTGAACAACTTCCTAAGTTGGTTGCACAATTACCGAATTTACATTTTCATGTTGGGGCCGTTACGGAGATGTCCAGTCGCTTGACAGATTTAGGGAAATATTCAAATGTTACCCTCTATCCTAATATATCAACTGCTATGGTTCAACGATTACAAGATCAATGCGATATCTACTTAGATATTAACCAAGGAAGTGAGATTTTGTCAGCTGTTCGGACAGCCTTTGAAAATAAGATGCTTATTCTAGCTTTTGTAAATACACTTCATCACGCTAAATATGTTGCAAAACAGCATGTATACCTTTCAAGTGCTGTCGACCAACTTATTATGCTTTTAAAAGATGTTTTAGATGGACACCAAACTTTACCTGCCCTAGTTGAGCAGCAGGAAAGTGCTCTATCTATTGCGACAGCTACTGATTATCAAACTTTAATTGGATAGTATTAGAGTTTTGTGATTCCTTTCATCAGGCTTAGGTATAAAATATATTAAACCAAAATCTTTAGTTCATACTTGAGAGTGGAAAAGAACTCGAAATACATCGTTTCGGGTCTCTTTTCTACTCTTTTTTGTGTCTGAGTCTTAATCCCTCTACATTTTTCTGAAAATTATGGTAAAATAGACGAGATACGTGGTTTTATGCAAAGCCGAGTTCAAAAGTAGCTTTGAATTGGTCTTTGTAGAAAACGGACGTATCTGAAATCAAATTGAGGAGAGACAATTTATGTCAAAACAAGTATTTGAAACAAGGTTTGCAGGGAAGCCTTTAGTCGTTGAGATTGGACAAGTGGCCAAGCAAGCTAATGGCTCTGTTCTTGTCCGCTATGGAGAGTCTACGGTACTCACAGCAGCGGTCATGTCTAAAAAGATGGCAACAGGTGATTTTTTCCCACTTCAAGTTAACTATGAAGAAAAGATGTATGCTGCAGGGAAATTTCCAGGTGGCTTCAACAAGCGTGAAGGACGTCCAACAACAGATGCGACCCTGACAGCTCGCTTAATCGACCGTCCGATTCGTCCGATGTTTGCAGAAGGTTTTCGCAATGAAGTTCAGGTGATTAACACGGTTCTTTCTTACGACGAAAATGCCTCTGCCCCAATGGCAGCCATGTTTGGAAGTTCACTGGCTTTATCTATCTCAGATATTCCCTTTAACGGACCGATTGCAGGTGTGCAAGTGGCTTATGTTGATGGAGATTTTATCATCAATCCAAGCAAGGCTGAACAAGAAGCTTCTGCTTTAGAACTAACAGTAGCAGGTACCAAAGATGCCATTAACATGGTGGAATCAGGGGCTAAGGAATTGAGTGAAGAGGTTATGCTTGAGGCCCTATTAAAAGGTCATGAGGCTATTCAAGATTTAATCACCTTCCAAGAAGAAATCGTTAGAGCTGTTGGTAAGGAAAAAGCGGATGTTGAACTTTTGCAAGTTGATGCTGACTTACAAAGAGAGATTGTGGCTCAGTACAATGCTGACCTCCAACAAGCTGTTCAAGTAGAAGAAAAGCTGGCGCGTGAAGCTGCCACTCAGGCTGTCAAAGAGCGTGTGACAGCTGAGTACCAAGAAAAATTTGCGGAGTCAGAAGAGTTTGAGCGTATCATGCGTGATGTTGCAGAAATTCTTGAGCAAATGGAACATGCTGAGGTACGTCGCTTAATCACAGAAGATAAGATTCGTCCTGATGGCCGTCGTGTCGATGAGATCAGACCTTTGGATGCAGAGGTGGATTTCCTTCCTAAAGTTCATGGTTCAGGTCTCTTTACCCGTGGGCAAACTCAGGCTTTATCTGTTTTGACACTTGCTCCGATGGGGGAAACTCAAATTGTAGATGGTCTTGATGACGAGTACAAAAAGCGCTTTATGCATCACTACAACTTCCCACAATATTCTGTTGGTGAGACAGGGCGTTATGGGGCTCCTGGTCGCCGTGAAATTGGTCATGGTGCTTTAGGTGAGCGTGCCCTTGAGCAAGTTTTACCGAGCTTGGAAGAGTTTCCTTATGCCATCCGCTTGGTTGCAGAAGTATTAGAGTCTAACGGTTCATCCTCTCAAGCCTCTATTTGTGCTGGCACCTTGGCTTTGATGGCTGGAGGTGTTCCGATTAAAGCCCCTGTTGCTGGGATTGCAATGGGCTTGATTTCAGATGGTCAAAACTATACGATCCTAACGGATATTCAAGGTCTTGAAGATCATTTTGGTGATATGGACTTTAAAGTAGCGGGAACGCGTGAGGGGATTACAGCCCTTCAAATGGATATCAAGATTGAAGGAATTACACCACAAATCTTAGAAGAAGCCCTAGCTCAAGCTAAGAAAGCCCGTTTTGAAATTTTGGATGTCCTTCATACAGCCATTCCAGAAGTTCGTCCTCAATTGGCACCGACAGCACCAAAAATTGATACCATCAAGATTGATGTAGATAAGATCAAGATTGTTATCGGTAAAGGTGGCGAAACGATTGATAAGATTATTGCTGAAACAGGTGTCAAGATTGATATCGATGAAGAAGGTAATGTCTCAATTTACTCTTCTGATCAAGCAGCTATTGATCGAACTAAAGAGATTATTGCTAACCTTGTGCGTGAAGCTAAGGTTGGTGAAGTTTATGAAGCTAAAGTGGTGCGGATCGAAAAATTCGGAGCCTTTGTCAACTTGTTTGATAAGACGGATGCCCTAGTTCATATCTCAGAGATGGCTTGGAGCCGTGTTAATCGTGTTGAGGACCTTGTTGAGGTTGGAGATGTGGTCACTGTTAAAGTTATCAAAGTTGACGATAAAGGACGTGTCGATGCTTCAATGAAAGCTCTTTTACCACGTCCACCAAAAGTAGAGAAAAAAGAAGAAAGCCATGACAAATAAATTAAATAAAGAATTTGATCTGCGTTTGCGTGCTTTTATCAATGCACCAGATAACTATTTAGAAAGTATTGGTCTCGTCAATTGTTTCCATGCTTTTCCTGTCCTAGCTAGTAAGGAAGCTTATGCAGTGGAAATTGAGGGCAAGCGTGTGACCCCTGTTTTTACAGATGAGGAAGACTGCCTAGCCTTTCAAGAAAGTCAAGCCAGTGCGAAAAATCAAGAGTGGGTATTACGCTCAGCTCTTGATGTTTTACGTGAGGTGATTGAGCTAGGTTTGGCTGGTTTAGTGTTTAACTTAAAGCAAAGAGGAGATGCTGGTAATTCAACTTTTTTTGCTAGCCATGACATGATTCAGTTTGTAAATAGTTTTACCCTAACCTTGAATCATATTATGGGGGAGAAAAATAAGGCGGCAGATCAGTTAGAGAAATACTATTTGATTCCAGCTTTCATTCATCCAACTGAGGATGGAAGTGAGGATCGTTTGTTTCCAACCATGTCTAATCCAGATGGCGAGAGTTATGTGCCAGTCTTTTCAGATTTGATGAGTTTTGCTAAATGGTACAATCAAGACGATTTCGGTGGGAACTTTAGGCAAGCCCAAGGGCGTGTGATGACTTGGAAAATAGCAGATTTGATCCATCCAGAAATGGGTGAAAATGATATTGATGATACCAAGGGCATTGTGATTGATCCTTTTAATGAGGACATGGTGATGCTGACTTGGGAAATGATTAAACAGTAAAGATAAAGGAGACACTATGGGGTGGTGGAGAGAAACGATTGATATTGTAAAACAAAATGATCCAGCAGCGAGAACAAGCTTGGAGGTTCTCTTAACTTACCCTGGTGTCAAGGCTTTAGCGGCCCATCGCTTATCCCATTTTTTGTGGAATCATCATTTTAAACTGCTGGCTAGGATGCACAGTCAATTTTGGCGTTTTTGGACCAATATTGAAATTCATCCAGGAGCTCAGATTGCACCGGGTGTTTTTATTGACCATGGTGCCGGTTTGGTGGTTGGTGAAACCGCTATTGTTGAGTCAGGTGTCATGCTTTATCATGGTGTGACGCTTGGAGGAACAGGAAAAGATGTCGGTAAGCGCCATCCGACAGTCCGAAGAGGCGCCTTAATCTCTGCCCACTCTCAGTTAATTGGTCCTATTGAGATTGGAGAAAATGCTAAGGTTGGAGCGGCCGCAGTAGTCTTGTCTGATGTGCCAGCTGATGTGACAGTGGTTGGCGTTCCTGCTAAGGTGGTCCGTGTTCATGGGCAAAAAAATGAAACTGCTATTAAAACGATTGAGCAAAGGCGTGAAGAAAGTTATCATTCTGCTAGACTTTAAGCTATTTTAGGTGATTAAGATGATTTGGAAAAATTATTGGATCAATATTTTGACAGTTGGGTTAGCTTTGGTGTTGATGCTTTTACATTTTAAAGATCATCAGTGGCAACTTGGTTTGTTTTGGCTTGTTTTTGCTGGAGCAAGTGTAGCTTTAGCCTTTGTCAAAAAGCGTAAACTAGATCATCTTGTAAAGGATGATGAAAGAGGATAATAAGAGATGACAATAAAAATCTATGATACCTTAACGCGTTCCCTACGTGAATTTTCTCCTTTGATAGAAGGGCAAGTTAAGATGTATGTCTGTGGACCAACGGTTTATAACTATATTCATATTGGTAATGCACGTAGTGTGGTGGCTTTTGACACTATCCGTCGTTACTTTGAATACCGTGGATTTGAAGTGGCCTATGTTTCTAACTTTACAGATGTAGATGACAAAATTATCAAAGCGGCAAATGAAGCAGGTGTGACAACTAAGGAATTGTCAGACCAGTTTATTGCTGCATTTAAAGAAGATGTCAAAGCTCTAGGAGTCAAGCCTGCTACTAGCAATCCGCGCGTGATTGATTATATGGATCAGATTATCTCATTTGTGGAAGAGTTGATTAAAAAAGATTTTGCCTATGTGTCAAAAGGGGATGTTTATTTTCGTGTGGCAAAATCAGACAACTATGCAAAGTTAGCTAATAAGACTTTAGCTGATCTGGAAGCAGGTGCTTCTGGACGTGTGGATAATGAGGCTGATTTGAAGGAACACCCCTTTGATTTTGCACTTTGGAAGACTGCTAAAGCAGGTGAAGTTTCATGGGAGAGCCCTTGGGGAGCTGGGCGTCCAGGTTGGCATATCGAGTGTTCTGTAATGGCGACAGAATTATTAGGAGATACTATTGATATTCATGGTGGTGGTGCAGACTTAGAATTTCCGCATCATACTAATGAAATTGCACAGTCAGAAGCAAAAACAGGCAAAAAATTTGCAAATTATTGGATGCACAATGCTATGCTTAACATCAATGATGAAAAGATGTCCAAGTCACTAGGTAATTTTTTGACGGCTCATGATATGCTTCAAGAAATTGATGGGCAGATCTTACGCTTCTTTTTGGCTACTCAGCACTATCGTCGCCCTTTAAATTATACAGACAAGGCCATTCATGATGCGGAGGTAAATTTGAAATACCTCAAAAATACTTACCAACAACCCTTTACGGATAATACCGATATAGAGGCTTTGGATCAGTATATTTCAGCCTTTACATCAGCCATGGATGATGATTTTAATGCAGCTAATGGGATTACAGCAATTTTTGATATGGCTAAGTGGATCAATTCAGGTCACTATACTGAGGCTATCAAAGCAGCATTTGAGAAAATGTTGGCTGTATTTGGCATTGTCTTTGAAGAAGAGGAACTTGATACTGATATTGAAAGATTAATTGAGGAGCGTCAAGTAGCGCGTGCCAATCGTGATTTTGCAACTGCTGATCGCATCCGTGACCAATTGGCAGAAAAAGGGATAAAACTTCTTGATACCAAAGATGGTGTGAGGTGGACACGTGATTGATGTCAAATTGATTAACGGTATCGCCTTGGCTTTTGAGGGAGATGCCATCTATTCCACCTATATTAGAAAGTATTTGATCTTTAAGGGGCAGACTAAGCCCAATCAATTACATCGTGAGGCTACAAGGTATGTTTCTGCCAGAGCACAAGCTTACTTAGCAACTCAATGGATGACACAAAACCTTTTGACAGAAGAAGAAGAAGCAATTTACAAGCGTGGCCGTAATGCTACTAGTCATACAAAAGCAAAAAATGCAGATGTGATTACCTATCGGATGTCCACAGGCTTTGAAGCCGTCATGGGCTATCTTCACATGTTAGAGCGTATTGAGCGTTTAGAAGAGTTGATTCAGTGGGCAATTCAAACGATCGAGTCACAAGAAAATGAAACGAAAAACGGATGATAAGCATCCGTTTTTTTTGTTTTTGTAATATTTGTAATAATTTGTCATAAAAAAGTAAAAAATCTTGTATAATTGCTTGAAAAACGCTTACAAAGGTATATAATAGAAGTATAAAGAGTACTAAAATGAGGAGGAGAGAATGATGAAATCACGTAGATTATTTGTAACATCTTTAGCTACTATGGCTTTGTTGGCTGGAAGTCCGTCAGTTGTGGCTTTTGCTGATAATGCTACAACTTCTGATACAGCATCTATGGCAACTGTTACCACTGATAATGTGAACTTTTTGATTGAAACAGTAAGTGAAAACGATCAGACAAAAATGATTGTTACCTTACCTAGCGCCCTAACTGCTGGTGGAAATCTTAAGGTAGATTTGCTAAATAGTTCAGGTAAAGTGGTTTCTGACATCACTTATGCCGTTCCAAAAGGTAGTACCACATTTAATTTTTGGTTTACAATGAAAGGAATGCCAGCAGGGGATTATGTTATCAAGGCTAACCTAGATGAAGCAGGTGTGGGATTACGTAGTGGTACCACTATGTTTACCTACCAACCTACAGCAACATCAACTACAGCCAGTTCAGAAGTAGCCAGTCAATCTAGTTCTACTGTGGCTTCTGCATCTGTCAGTGATAGTGTTGCGACATCTACTAGCACTGTGGCAAGCTCTGAAAGTCAAGCGGTAGAAAGTTCTACCTCTACTAGTGTGGCCGCATCAGAAAGTGTTTCAGCTAGCCAGGTCGCTTCTGAGAGTCAATCGACTCAAGCATCTGCTAGTACCTCAGCTAGCCAGGTCGCTTCTGAAAGTCAATCAACTCAAGCATCTGCTAGTCAATCCACTGCAACATCTACAGCCGTTACTAGTGCAGCTTCTTCAACTTCAGAAGTATCAGCAAGTCAACAGACTGCTAGTCAAGCTGCAACTAAAGCCAGCGCATCCAGTGTTAGCAGAGCAACAAAAGGAGCGACTAAACCTGTCACACGTGCTGGTAAATCTGTTCTACCAAAAACAGGGGAAGAAACTTCAGTTTACCTTACTTATGCTGGTTTTGTTAGCTTCTTAATTGCAGGTCTTGTTGGTTTGTTTAAAACTTACCATCCAAAACATAAAATGTAGTCTAAGCTAGTCCTATCAAAAGATGATGCTTGAGCAGAAAGCTGGGGATTTTCTCCAGCTTTTTTAGAATGGATAGGCTTTGGAGCTCCTAGTGAGTTAAAACTGTGCTATAATAAGGGCATGGAACAAAATGATATCGTATATGGTGTGCATGCAGTGACAGAAAGCTTGCTTGCCAACACAGGAAATAAACTCTATCTACAAGATGACCTTCGTGGGAAAAATGTGGAGAAAATCAAACAACTAGCAGCAGAAAAAAAAGTTTCCATCTCTTGGACGCCTAAAAAAACCTTGTCTGAGATGACAGAAGGAGCCGTCCATCAAGGATTTGTTCTTCGGGTATCCGAATTTGCTTATAGTGAGCTGTCTGTGATTTTAGAAAAAGCAGAGCAGGAAGATAATCCCCTTATTCTCATTTTAGATGGTCTTAATGATCCACACAACTTCGGTTCTATCTTGCGAACAGCAGATGCGACTAATGTTTGTGGTGTGATTATCCCTAAACATCGTGCCGTCGGTGTTACTCCAGTTGTTGCTAAAACATCAACAGGTGCAGTGGAACATATCCCTATTGCTCGTGTCACTAATCTTAGTCAGACTCTTGATCAGCTTAAAGCAGCAGGTTTCTGGGTCTTTGGGACTGATATGGACGGCACACCATCACCTCAATGGAACACGTCAGGAAAACTTGCTCTTATCATTGGCAATGAAGGCAAGGGGATTTCTGCTAATATCAAAAAACAGGTAGATGAGATGGTGACGATTCCTATGAATGGACATGTCCAAAGTCTCAATGCTAGTGTAGCAGCAGCCTTGTTGATGTATGAGGTTTTTAGAAATCGTGGCTAAGATGAAACGTCGTATTTTGATTGTTGATGGTTATAATATGATTGCTTATTGGCAAGAGACTAAGCACTTTTTTAAAACCAATCAATTGGAAGAAGCGCGTGACCTATTGTTGAAAAAACTGAGTCATTATGCTGGATTTGAAGAGTTAGAGATTATCTGTGTTTTTGATGCCCAATATGTCCCAGGTGTTAGACAGGTTTACGATCACTATCAGCTACAGGTTGTTTTTACAGAAGAAGGGGAAACTGCCGATGCCTACATTGAACGTTTGGCAGGTCAGTTCAATCGCCTCACAACGCGTGTATCTGTGGCAACCAGTGATTTGAATGAACAATGGTTAATCTTTTCCCAAGGAGCTTTGAGGGTTTCAGCCAGAGAGCTGGAAAAAGATGTTAACCAATTAAGAAAAGACGTCGCAAGCTTTAAAAAGGATTTGGATTTGACCAAGCCCCCTTTACGTCCTTGGAATGCAGACCAACTCGATCAACTACAAGATATGTTAGACGAGTTGGGAAAATAATGATGATCACAATTAATTAATGGTTACGAAAAAAACGGTTGGAAATGCTCCAGCCGTTTTTCGTTTCACGTTAAACGCTATTAAAAAATGAGGCCCAAAATGGAAGGTTTAGTGCTTGTTTTAGATACGATATACCAGAGGATAGTTTAATAGTATAAACAAAAAATTTAATTTGGTGAAAAGTAAAAAAATCCTAGCAAATGACTTGACGATTGAGGTTAAATTTTGGTATGATTATAAGCGGTATTGTTTACCCCATTTGAAAGGCCCCGGAACCCTTCAAATAACTCGCGGACCGGAACATCCGCCTAGTAAACAAAAACGATTATATAGGAGAAATCATGAACAAAACAACATACATGGCTAAGCCAGGTGAAGTTGAACGCAAATGGTATGTAGTTGACGCTACTGATGTACCTCTTGGACGCCTTTCAGCAGTAGTTGCTAGCGTACTTCGTGGTAAAAACAAACCAACATTTACACCTCACACTGATACAGGTGACTTTGTTATCGTTATCAATGCTGAAAAAGTTAAATTGACTGGTAAAAAAGCAACAGATAAAATCTACTACACTCACTCACTTTACCCAGGTGGATTGAAACAAATCTCAGCAGGTGAATTGCGTTCTAAAAATGCTGTTCGTTTGATTGAAAAATCTGTTAAAGGTATGCTTCCGCACAACACTCTTGGACGTGCGCAAGGTATGAAATTGAAAGTATTTGTAGGTGGTGAGCATACACACGCTGCACAACAACCAGAAGTACTTGATATTACAGGTCTTATCTAAGAGGAAAGGAGCATCTAAGTAATGGCACAAGCACAATACACAGGTACTGGTCGTCGTAAAAACGCGGTTGCACGCGTACGTTTGGTTCCAGGTACTGGTAAAATCACTATCAACAAAAAAGATGTAGAAGAGTACATCCCACACGCTGACCTCCGTTTAGTTATCAACCAACCATTTGCAGTAACATCAACTGCAGGTTCATATGACGTTTTCGTTAACGTTGTAGGTGGTGGATATGCTGGTCAATCAGGTGCGATCCGTCACGGTATCGCGCGTGCACTTCTTCAAGTTGATCCAGATTTCCGTGATTCATTGAAACGCGCTGGTCTTCTTACGCGTGACGCACGTATGGTTGAACGTAAAAAACCAGGTCTTAAGAAAGCACGTAAAGCTAGCCAGTTCTCTAAACGTTAAGAAACGGCTACAATACTGCATTTACAACACTTCATGGTTCACACCATGGGGTGTTTTTTTGATATTTTTTAGCAAAGTTCACACCACTTTTCACACCAAATTCACACCATTATTTTTTCAGATTTCGGTAGGCAATTTCTTCAACTATTTTGGGGATAGTGTCAATGACATTGATATAACCTTTAGTGGTCTCTGAATCACTGTGTGTAAGAGCTTCTGAAATTTGACTAAAAGAATACCCAGCCAATTTGGCTAATGAAGCAGCTGTGTGACGTCTTTCGATAGATTTCATTCTATAATTTAAATAATCAATATGAAGTCGCTTATTAACACCTCCTTTTCTATCTTCAAAGGTAAAGACAAACTGTTTATTAGTTTGGCGGATTTTATATTTTTTAAGAATTGATTTTTGTTCTTCTTTCCATTTAGCAAGAATAGTCATTAAGAGATTGGAAACAATAAAACTTGTCTTTCTCTTACCTTTAGTAGATTTTACATTACCGAATCTATCTAGTGCCTGTACAATATAAATCTTATTGTTAGCAAAGTCAATATGTTTCCATTGAAGTGCATATGTTTCAGATTTCCTATCTGAAAGCAGAAAAGTTGTATAGAAAAGGGAATAATCCATATATGTTAGGTCACCATTATGCAGGTCTTCTTCAATAGCGTTAAGCCATTGAGGTAGCTCATGACTGGTTAAAATACCTCTCTTCTTCATCTTTTTCTCGCTCAAGATGATATTCTATTGTCTATGGCTTTATCTCATAAGAATTATTTTAGGCTCAATAAGCAAAAGTCGGTAGATGGTCGAGACCATTATTTTCATTTTCAGGTTACTTTGGATTCGGATAATAAGAATATTAGAGTTTTTCGGTATTTAAGTAGAACAGAATCAATAATTTAGGTCAGCAATGTGATATACTGAAATAAAAAATCTGTCTGACAAAGGAGATTGGGCTAATGGCAAAAAGTCAAATAATTAAAGATATAGCACTTGATAATATTTCTTTGGAGAGTGCTTTACATAGATTGTTAGTAATTACGTACTCCTTGAAAAATGAGGAGCTTCTTCTATGGATAGAAAGGGAGTTAAACGGATACTCAGAAGAACATACGATTCCTAACTATCGGAAGAATATATCATATATGATACTTTACACTGGCTTTAATGCTAGTACTCAAGTGACAAATCAGCCATTATCAGAATCATATTTTACTAAAGAAATTAGAGAGATTCTAGAGAATAGAGTTATTTTAGATGGAATAAATACTGTAGAAGAGATTTTAAAAAAAGATAGGGAGCCATCATATAATTTAATAGAATGCGCTGGTATGGTTAATAAGAATAGCAACGGATACATTAAATGTGTCAGATTAGAGCAAGTTTTAAGTAGAACAAATTTTTCTGAGTTAATCAGCAATGTAAAGTTTAGAATAATTGAAATTTTATTGGATTTAGAGCAAGAATTTGGTGTTTTAGATAATCTTGATATTGATACATCTGACAAAACTAAAGATGAACTAAGTAAAGTTAATGCTGAAATTACTAGAAAACTTTATTTTGATGGAAGTAGTGGGGAATTTTTTTAGTGGAAATTTTAAAAAACAAAGAAGTTTCTTTGCTCATAATTGGTGCTCTAATATCATTATTTTCTACTTTAATTGGATTTTTTGCTCAAACTTATTTTACGTATATACTATCAAATAGAGGAAAAGTTCATATCTACATTAAATCAGTTTATAATAAATCGACAAGGGAGGCGTGGGGATTTAGTGAATCACAAAGTGGGATGGTATTTGATGTTCCTTTGTGGATAGAATTGCACAATACAAAGTCAACTAAACAAATTATAAGAAATTTAAATCTATCCCTATATTATCGAAATAAATATATGTGTAATATGGTACAGGCAACTCATTATGATACTAAAGAAGGAAAAGAAAGCTTTGGAGATAATGGGTCATACTCTTTCTTATTAAACGGTAACGAAATCAAAAGATTCGATTTAGAATTTATTTTGCTACAGAAAGATTTTAAAGGTGAAGATTTTGATGAAGTAAGGCTATCATATTATGATACAAGAGATAAACATAAAGAAGTAAGCATTTTTAAGCTTAACTCTTCTTGGGAAGTAACAAATAATAAGATTGATGATGACTGGAGAAAGATAGTCTGAAAGAGTGATACTTAGTTTAACTTTCTGAAAAACAACTATTTTTTGGAAAGATGAATCCATTATCTAAAATAAATTATTTAACTTAACTGAATCTATAAAAGAAGTGATACCTCACTTCTTTTTTGTTGCTCATGTTTATATTTATTATAAGTTATATCATATATTCTATGTTCAAAAAATCTGTAGTAGAATTGAGGATAAAGGTTGTTTTTATAAAAACAATTATATTTTAATTAATTAAACATTTGACATTTTTTATAAAAAAATTGTTTTGATTTGCATAAAAATTATTGACATATTAATCGGGGG